>NZ_JBEZGQ010000935.1:0-3282 GCF_040650095.1 Actinoplanes sp. NPDC048791
CCCGCCCGATGCCGACGCCGGTGCTGGCGTACGCGGTGCGTCAGCTGGACGCCGTGGCCGGGGTCATGGTCACCGCCAGTCACAACCCGCCCCAGGACAACGGCTACAAGGTCTACCTGGGCGCTCAGCTGGGCGGTCCGGCCGGGGCCGGCGCGCAGATCGTCCCGCCCGCCGACGCGGGCATCGAGGCGGCCATCCAGGCGGTCGGGCACGTGGCCGAGGTCCCGCTGGGTGAGCCGGGCACGGTCCTCGACGAGACGATCATCCAGGGGTACGTGAACAGCGCGGCCGCCGTCGTCGCCGCCGGCCCCCGTGACCTGAAGGTGGCGTACACGCCGCTGCACGGGGTCGGTGGCCAGGTGCTCGCCGCGACGTTCGCCGCGGCCGGTTTCGCCGCCCCGGCCGTGGTCGCCGAGCAGGCCGAGCCGGACCCGGCGTTCCCGACCGTCGCGTTCCCCAACCCGGAGGAGCCCGGCGCGATGGACCTGCTGCTGGCCCTGGCCGGACAGACCGGTGCCGACCTGGCCATCGCCAACGACCCCGACGCCGACCGCTGTGCCATCGCGATCCCCGGCGCCGAGCCGGGCAGCTGGCGGCCGCTGAGCGGCGACGAGCTGGGCGTACTGCTCGCCGACCACCTGATCCGGCGCGGCGTGCCGGGCACGTACGCGACCACGATCGTCTCCTCGACGCTGCTGCGGGCCCTGTGCACCGCCCGGGGCGTGCCGTACGCGGAGACCCTGACCGGCTTCAAGTGGATCGTCCGCGGCGCCGAGGAGCTCGCGTACGGCTACGAGGAGGCGCTGGGCTACTGCGTCGCGCCGGGGCTGGTCCGCGACAAGGACGGCATCACCGCGGCGGTGACCGTGGCCGACCTGGCCGCCACGCTCAAGGCCGAGGGACGTTCGCCGGCCGATCGTCTCGACGAGCTGGACGCGGAGTTCGGCGTGCACCGCACCGGGCAGGTCTCGCTGCGGGTCGAGGACCTCGGCCTGATCACGAGCACCATGGCCCGGATCCGCCAGGACCCGCCGAAGAGCCTGCTCGGCGACCCGGTGACCGAGGTCGAGGACCGGCTGCCGGACGCCGACGTGCTGACCCTGCGGACGGCCCGGGCCCGGGTGGTCATCCGGCCGTCCGGCACCGAACCGAAGCTCAAGGCGTACCTGGAAGTGGTCGAGCCGGTGACCGACGGTGACCTGACCGCCGCCCGGTCACGCGCCGTGGCCGCGATGGACAGCGGGCTGCGCCCGGAGATCTCGGCCGCGCTCGGCCTGGCCTGACCGCCGGTGGCCGGGGCCGCCAGGGCCCCGGTCCCGCGTCAGATCACCTTCGGGGCGCCCAGCGCCGCGCTGATCGCCCGGCTCAGGGTGGCCACCACCAGGGCGACGCTCGGGCGCACGATCGAGTCCTCGAGGTTCATGGAGCCGGAGAAGCCCGCTCCGCTGGCGATCTGCTCCAGCCGCTGGTGGGCCCGGGCGGCCTCCTCCGGCGGCAGCCGCAGAGCCGGCTCCATCCGGGTCGCCACGAGCAGCGTGGCCAGGGCCGCGGTCCGCTCGTCCGGCGGCGCGTCGGTGATCAGCGCCTCGGCCAGCCGCTTGCGGATCTCCGCCTCGAACGCGGGGTCCGCGGTCGGATAGCGGTGCACGTGGATGTGACCCATCTGGGTCTCGTCCACGTCACGCACCACGCCCCGCTCGATCAGGTCCTGCAGGACCCGGTTACGGAGGTTGTGGCGCAGCCGCTGCACCCACTGCGCGGGGGTGTGCGGGTCGTCCGCGGCGGCTTTGGCGAGCACCAGGTCGGCGATCGGGTCGCCGATCGGGGTCGGGTCGTTGACGACGAGGTTGCCGTTCACGTAGGCGATCCGGCCGGCCAGCGCGAGGTCCACCAGCACGGCCGCGGACATACCGAGGTCGAGCCCGATGCGGGAACCGGTCGCCTTGCCGGTCTGGTCGTCGTACGCGAGGAGGAGGAGTTCCTCAGCGAGCGCGATGGAGGTCATGGCAAAACGATAGTGGCCTCAGTCACGTCACCTCCACTGCCACTCCCCTTTCGGACAGCTGCGAGCAACCAGTCGACCAGCCGCTCGGCCGCCCGGCCGTCCCGTGCGGTCGCATATGTCTCCGCGAACGCCTTGGCCGCCCCCGCGTGTTCGGCGGCGACGGTGTCGAGCGCGCCCAGCGCCGCGGCCACCTCGGCGGAGGTGCTCAGCAGCGGTCCGGGAGCCACGGCGCCGAGGTCGACGTTGAGCCCGGGCGAAGCCTGGAACTCCGCCAGGTCGGGCACGTGGAGCAGGACCGGCCGGCCGGTGACCGCGAAGTCGGCCAGCAGGGTCGAGTAGTCGGTGATCAGCGCGTCGGCGGCCAGCAGCAGGTCGCCCACCTGCGGATATGCCGACACGTCGAGCACGCCGGGCACCAGGCCCAGCACGTCGTCGCCGAGCGCCGGATGCCGGCGGACGAGCAACGTGTGGCCGGGCGGCAGGGCGGCCACGACGGCGGGCAGATCCAGCAGCTTGCCCGGGTCGCTCCAGCCCCGCTTGCGCCAGTCCATCGGGCGCCGGGTGGGTGCGTACAGGATCAGCCGGGTGCCGGCGGGCAGCGCCAGGCGCGCGAGCACCGCGGCCCGGGC
This sequence comes from Actinoplanes sp. NPDC048791, assembly GCF_040650095.1. NCBI lineage: Bacteria > Bacillati > Actinomycetota > Actinomycetes > Micromonosporales > Micromonosporaceae > Actinoplanes > Actinoplanes sp. NPDC048791. The sequence continues at coordinate 2,635 of NZ_JBEZGQ010000935.1, forward strand.
GGTCTCGGCGTCCATGGTGGTGAGCAGGTCGTCGGCCGGGCGCCCCCACTCCAGGACCGGGCCGCCGAACCGCAGCTCCCGGCGCAGCACCGGGGTGGCCGAGGGGCTCGGCGACGCCAGGGCCGTCCAGCTCGCCGCGTCGGAGTCGAGCTGGTCGATCAGCTCCTGGCCGAGCGGGTGGGCGACCGCCGTGGCCCCGGTGCGGGCGATCGGCCAGCCACCGGCCAGCCGGAGCACCACCTGACCGTCGGCCGGGCGGAACCAGCGCGGCAGGTCGTCGTTGGTGACGATCCAGCGGCTGGTGGTCAGGGCGGCGTACCAGGCCTCGCTGCCGTGGGTGACCGGCTCGGCGCCGGACGGCACCGGCTGGCCACGCTCGACCGTCCAGCGGGCGATCGGGGCCTGCGGCCGGCGGGTCAGCTCGGCCAGCAGAGCGGCCGGATCGTCGGCGAAGCGCCGGCCCGGTGCGGCGTCGAAGAGCACCGCGTCCCGCAGGGCGGGCCGGGCACCGGGCGAGGCGTACGCGGCGCGCAGACGGTCCTGCTCGGCCGGGTCGGGCTCGGGAGTCTCGACGACCAGGACGGTGCGCTCCTCGCCGGCCGAGCGCAGCACCGTGCGGGCCCCGTGGGCGGCGGTCGCCGAGGTCGG
>NZ_JBEZGQ010000936.1:0-3277 GCF_040650095.1 Actinoplanes sp. NPDC048791
GGTCGGTCCGCGCGCCGTCGCCGAGCTGGCCCGCGGAGTCGTCACCCCAGCAGTGCGCGGCACCGCGGACGTCGATCGCGCAGGTGTGCGCCTGGCCTGCGTCGACGGCGACCGCTTTGTGCAGCGCGAGCACCGCCTGCCCGGCGGTGTGCGGCGCGACGCCGTCACCCAGCTGCCCCGACGAGTCGGCGCCCCAGCAGTACAGCTCACCGAGGCTGGTGAGGGCGCAGGAGTGGGCGCCACCCGCCGCGATCGAGGCCGTGCCGGGGCTCGCCAGCCGGATCGTGTCGGCGTTGATGCCGGGCGGGTACGGCCCCTGCGTGGCCGCCGCCGGAGCCACCGGCAGAACGATGAGGGCGAGAGCCGCGAAGGCACCACCGAGACGACCCAGTCGCAACCGTTCCTCCGCTCTCCACCGCCGGCACAACGCGGGACATTATGCGGAGTTTTAAGCTTTTAGTCCGTTTCCGACACGCTCCGGCCCCGCCCCGCGGCCGGAACGTCGGCGAGCACGCCACTGCTGGTGATCGTGTCCACCGCGCTCACCGTCGAGAAGCCGACCAGCTCACCGGCACCGAGCCGGGTCGCCGGGGCCAACGACGGCCCCAGCACCGCCGCCAGCGCAAGTGTCGCGACCAGGGCGGCTCCGGTCGTCCGGCGCCGCCACCCCTGCACCCGGGAGATCATCATGTCCGTCATGCCGATCACTGTGTCGGCCGCCGGTGTCACGACGCTGTGCGAAAACCATGGTCAGACTGTGTCCCGGACACACAGGTGCTACACAGGAAGCGGAAAGCCGGCGCAAAGCGTGGCCCGCGACAGTAGGGGCATGACGATGGCGAACGCAGACAGCAGCACGGAGCTCCGGCGCCCCGACGGTGGTCCCGTCCGGGTGCTCGTGGTCGACGACGAGCCCACCCTGGCCGAGCTGCTCTCGATGGCCCTGCGCTACGAGGGCTGGGACGTGCGCAGCGCCGGCGACGGGCAGACCGCCGTCCGGACCGCCCGTGACTTCCGCCCGGACGCCGTCGTGCTCGACATGATGCTGCCCGACATCGACGGCCTCGAGGTGCTGCGCCGGCTGCGCGGCGAATCGCCCGAGGTGCCGGTGCTGTTCCTGACCGCCAAGGACTCGGTCGAGGACCGGATCACCGGCCTGACCGCCGGCGGCGACGACTACGTCACCAAGCCGTTCAGCCTGGAGGAGGTCGTCGCCCGGCTGCGCGGCCTGATGCGCCGGATGGGCCACTCCCCGATGCGGACGGACTCGCAGCTCATCGTCGGCGACCTGAGCCTGGACGAGGACAGCCACGAGGTGCGCCGCGGGGGCGACCTCGTGACGCTGACCGCCACGGAGTTCGAGCTGCTGCGGTACCTCATGCGCAACCCGCGCCGGGTGCTGAGCAAGAGCCAGATCCTGGACCGGGTGTGGAACTACGACTTCGGCGGCCAGGCCAACGTGGTGGAGCTGTACATCTCGTACCTGCGCAAGAAGATCGACGCCGGCCGCAACCCGATGATCCACACCATGCGCGGAGCCGGTTATGTCCTCAAGCCCGCTGACTGAGACCCGCCCGGCCCGGTGGAACCCGGCCGGCTGGCCGCTGCGCACCCGGCTGGTCGCCGTCATGATCGGCCTGCTGATGCTGCTGGGCCTGGTCGTCGGCGCCACCGCGGAGATCTACCTGCACAGGTCGCTGTATCAGCAGCTGGATTCCAAGCTGCTCGAGACGAACGCGTTCAACCACCCGCGCGGCCTCGGCGGTCCCGCCTTCAACAGCGACAAGCCACCGCCGGGCTCCGAGGCGAACTGGATCGTGGTGCGCCTGAACAGCACCGGCGCGTTCACCGGCGGCGGCATCGTCGCTCTCGGCACGGACACGAACGGCTTCTACGACGAGATCTACGACGATCTGACCGTTCCGACCGTCGCGCAACTCGCCGCGGTGACCCCGGACAGCACTCCGAGAGACATCGACCTCGGCGGGGAGCTCGGCGACTACCGCGTCGTCTCGAACCTCAACGGCAGCGGCGGGGTCAGCATCACCGCTGTGCCACTGGCCTCCACCCAGGCGACGCTGCTCCAGGTGGCGCTGGTGACCGGCGGCGCCGTGCTGGCCGCCCTGCTCATCGCCGGGTGGGCGGGAGCTTTCATCGTCCGCCGTACCCTCCAGCCCTTGTCCCGGGTCGCGGCCACCGCGACCAGGGTCGCCGAGCTGGAGCTGGACCGGGGTGAGGTCGAGCTGGCCCAGCGTGTGCCGGCCTCGGACACCGACCCGCGCACCGAGGTGGGCCAGGTCGGTTCGGCGCTGAACAGGCTGCTCGACCACGTCGGCAACGCCCTCGAGGCACGGCATGCCAGCGAGATGCAGGTCCGGCAGTTCGTCGCCGACGCCAGCCACGAGCTGCGTACCCCGCTCGCCGCGATCCGCGGTTACGCCGAGCTGAGCCGGCGCAGCCGCCAGCCTGTCCCGGAGGAGATCGCCCACGTGCTGCGGCGGGTCGAGTCCGAGGCCAAGCGGATGACCGCGCTGGTCGAGGATCTGCTGCTGCTGGCCCGCCTGGACGCCGGCCGGCCGCTGGCCCAGGACCCGGTCGACCTGACCATGCTGGTGGTCGACGCGGTCAGCGACGCGCACGCGGCCGGTCCGCGGCACGACTGGCAGCTCGCGCTGCCCGAGGAGCCGGTCACGGTGGTCGGCGACGCCCAGCGGCTGCACCAGGTCCTGGCCAACCTGCTGGCCAACGCCCGCACGCACACCCCGGAAGGCACCACCGTGACGGTCGGGGTGGGCGAGAGCGGCGGCGCGGCCGTGCTGACCGTGACCGACGCCGGGCCCGGCATACCGGCGGAGTTGCAGCCGCACATCTTCGAGCGGTTCGCGCGCGGGGACAGCTCCCGGTCGCGGGCGGCGGGCAGCACGGGCCTCGGCCTCTCGATCGTGCACGCGGTGGTGACCGCGCACGGTGGCACGGTCTCGGTGCAGACCTTGCCGGGCCGGACCGAGTTCACCGTACGGCTGCCGACCTCCGCGGCCCTCGCCGCGCCGCCTACGCCGGGTGTCCCCGTCGCAGCGCGTCCATGAGCACGTCGCGCAGATCCTCCAGCAGCGCGCCGGCGGCTTCCCCGTCGGTGACGTGCAGCTCCAGCGGGACCGACTCGCGGTCGCGGCCCACCAGCACGTCGAGCGCGCACAACGCCCGCCCGGCCAGCTCACTGGTCACGTCCGGGCACGCCGCCGCCACCAGCCGGTCGTCGAGCCAGGGCCGGGCCGCC
>NZ_JBEZGQ010000937.1:0-3274 GCF_040650095.1 Actinoplanes sp. NPDC048791
GCGCTGCGGGCCGGGATCGACGTCCGGATGATCACCGGCGACCACGCGGTCACGGCCCAGGCGATCGCCGGCAAGCTGGGGCTCGGCCCGGGCGCGGTCAGCGGCACCGAGCTGCGCGAGCTGTCCGACGACGACCTCACCCGGCGACTGCCCCAGCTGCACGTCTTCGGCCGGGTGTCACCCCAGGACAAGCTGCGCCTGGCCCGGGTGATGCAGGCCGACGGCCGGATCGTGGCCATGACCGGGGACGCGGTCAACGACGCCGCGGCGTTGAAACAGGCGGACATCGGCGTCGCCATGGGCAGCGGCAGCGAGGTCACCAAGCAGGCCGCCCGCATGATCCTCACCGACGACAACTTCGGCACGCTGGTCCGCGCGGTCGGGATCGGCCGCCGGGTGTACGAGAAGATCGTCGCCTACGTGCGGTATCAGATGACCCAACTGCTGGCCCTGGTGCTGCTCTTCGTGGCGGCCACCGCGTTCAACATCAACGAGGGCGTGGCGCTGACCCCGTCGATGGTGCTCTACCTGTTCTTCTTCGCCACCGCCATCGGCGTGATCATCATCGCCGTGGACCCGGGCGATCCGCACGTCATGGACCGGCCCCCGCGCGACCCGAAGGTGCCGATCACCAACCCGCGAGCGGTGTTGTACTGGCTGCTCTACGCGGGGGTGCTGTTCGTGGCTGCGCTCGTACCGCTGGTCGCCGGTCCGGACCAGCCGCGCACCGACGCGCCCAGCGCGGCCATGACCATGGCCTTCGTGGTGCTCGGTCTCGGCACGGTCGGTAACGCGATCACCAACCGCCGGGACCCGGCTTCCGGCCTGTTGCCGCCGATCGGCAAAGCTGCCGCCATCGGCCTGATCCCGGTCGTCCTGCTGGTGGTCGCCACCCGGGTCGACTTCCTGCAGCACAGCCTGCTGACGCAGCCGTTGACCGGTCCCCAGTGGCTGGCCTGCCTGGCTCTCGGCCTGGCCCTGCCGGTGGCGGTCGAGACGGCGAAGCTGGTGCGCCGGCGCCATGTGCCCCGGGCGGCCACCGATCCGGTGCGAGCGGTCACCCCGGAGCGCGGCCGTCCACCGGCCCTGAACTCCATTCCGCCCCTTCCCCGCTGAACGCCGAGGAGAGCCATGGCCAAGCACAAACACGCGGATCCGGCGGCCGGCAACGGCCAGTTGCCCCGCCCGCGGATGAAGAACAAGGAGTACCGGCGGGAGCTGCGCGGGCTGCACGCCGAGCTGGTCGCGTTGCAGGAGTGGGTGCGGTCCACCGGAGCCAAGGTCTGTGTCGTGTTCGAGGGCCGGGACACCGCCGGCAAGGGCGGCACGATCAAGGCGATCACCGAGCGGGTGAGCCCGCGGGTGTTCCGGGTGGTCGCGCTGCCCGCACCGAGCGCGCGCGAACGGTCGCAGATGTATCTGCAGCGGTACGTGCCGCATCTGCCGGGCGCCGGTGACGTGGTCATCTTCGACCGCAGCTGGTACAACCGGGCCGGCGTCGAGCCGGTGATGGGCTTCTGCACCCAGGAGCAGACCGACGAGTTCCTGCAGGCGGCGCCGGACGTCGAACGCGCCATCGTCGACTCCGGGGTGATCCTGCTCAAGTACTGGCTGGAGGTCAGCGCCGACGAGCAGACCCGGCGTCTGCAGAGCCGCATCGACGATCCGCGCAAGGTGTGGAAGCTGTCGGATCTGGACCTCAAGTCCTACAGCCGGTGGCACGAGTACTCCCGGTGCCGCGACGAGATGTTCAAGGCGACGGACACCGCCTGGGCGCCGTGGTACCTGGCCCGTACCGACGACAAGAAGCGCGGGCGGCTCAACATCATCAACCATCTGCTGGCCAATGTCCCGTACGAGCCGTTGAAGCATCGTGCGGTGAGCCTGCCGAAGCGGGACAAGGCCAACGGATACCAGGAACCGGCCATGCCGCTGCGGTTCATCGCTACGCCGTACTGACCCGTCCGCACAGCCCGGCCACGGGCGGCGGCAGCCTCGTTGCTGCCGCCGCCCCCGGCCGGTCACGAGACGATGTGCATCTCGTGCCGGGTGTTGTTGAGCCGTCGCCCGCCGTCCTCGGTCACCGTGACGATGTCCTCGATCCGTACGCCGAACCGGCCGGGCAGGTAGACGCCGGGCTCGATCGAGAAGCACATGCCCGGCACCAGCGGCCGCCACTCACCCTCCACCAGGTACGGCGGTTCGTGCGTGGTCAGCCCGATGCCGTGCCCGGTGCGGTGGATGAAGTACCGGCCGTAGCCGGCGTCGTCGATGACCCGGCGCGCCACCCGGTCGATGTCCTGGCACGCCACGCCCGGTCGCACGGCCTCGAACGCGGTCTGCTGGGCCCGGCGGACCAGATCGAAGACCTCGTGTTCCTCGTCGGTGGCCGGACCCACGTGCACGGTACGGGTGGTGTCGGAGCCGTAGCCCTCGCACAGGCCGCCGAAGTCCAGGATCACCATGTCCCCGTCCCGCACGATCCGCTCGCCCATCTCGTGATGCGGCCTGGCGCCGTTGGGACCGGAACCGACGATGGTGAAGTCGACCTGGGTGTGCCCGTGCTCGCGCAGGAACCCGGCCAGATCGGCGCCGATCTCGCGTTCGGTGCGGCCGGCGAAGCGTACGCCGATGATCTGCTCGTAGGCCGCGTCCGCGGCCGCCCCGGCGGCGGCGAGCCGGCTGACCTCGTCGCTGCCTTTGACCGCCCGCAGCATCGGCAGCGCTGTCGTCATCGCGCTGTAGCGGCAGCCCGGCACCAGCCGCTGCAGGCCGAGCAGGTGCATCGCCCAGGTGGAGTCGGACATCGCGTAGTGGCCGACGGTGTCCAGCAGCGATCCGAGGACGGCGTACGGGTCGTCCCCGTCGGCCCAGCTGACCAGCGAGACGGTGCCCACACCGGGGGCCGCCTCGACGTCGGGACGTTCGAGCGCCGGCACCAGCATGACCGGTTCCCGGTCGGCGTCCAGGATCAGCAGGGTGATCCGTTCCGTGATGGCGGTCGGGTGATAGCCGGTGAAGTAGGCGAGATCGGGACCGGGACTCACCAGGATCCCGGTGAGCCCGGCCTCGCGGGCCTGCATGACCGCACGCTCCATGCGGCGGGCGTAGTCCTTCGCGTCGAACGGCCTGGTCGTCATCGGACGTGCCTCCTGTCGCCGGCGGGGCAGTCGCCTCAGCGGCGCCCGGCCGGCTGGGTCGGAATGGTGTGAGTGGCCGCCGCCGCGGCGGCAGAACGGTCCAGAGTGGTGAGCGGTTCGCTGCGGTGCCGGCC
>NZ_JBEZGQ010000938.1:0-3274 GCF_040650095.1 Actinoplanes sp. NPDC048791
CTCGAGTCGCGGCCACCGTCGCGGCTGCCCCGGCGGCGGGTGCCACCCAGGTCCTCCTCGACCTCGGCCGACAGGCCCACCCGGGTGCGCCCGGCGGTCGGCAGCGTGCCCGAGATGCCCTCCGGGATGTCCAGGTCGGAGAACAATGCCGGGGACGTGTGGTAGGTCTCCGGGGGCTGCGGCATGTTGAGCCCCATCGACTTGTCGATGAGGACCCAGCGCGGCATGTCCTCCCAGTCCACGAAGGTCACCGCGACGCCGGTCGCGCCCGCGCGGCCGGTGCGGCCGATGCGGTGCGTGTAGGTGTCCGGGTCTTCCGGGCAGTCGTAGTTGATCACGTGGGTGACGCCGGAGACGTCCAGGCCGCGGGCCGCGACGTCGGTGGCCACCAGCACGTCGATCTTGCCGGTGCGGAACGCGCGCAGGGCCCGCTCGCGGGCACCCTGGCCCAGGTCACCGTGGACGGCGGCGACCGCGAAGCCGCGGAAGTCGAGGTCCTCGGCCACCCGGTCGGCGGCGCGCTTGGTGCGGGTGAAGATCATGGTCAGGCCGCGCTCGCGGGCCTGCAGGATCCGGGCCACCATCTCCAGCTTGTTCAGCGGGTGGGTGCGGTAGACGACCTGCTTGGTCAGCGGCGACGGGCCGCTCTCCGAGGTGTGGCCCGCGTGGATGGTCACCGGGTGGTGCAGGAAGCGGCGGCTCAGGGCGACGATCGGATCCGGCATGGTCGCCGAGAACAGCATGGTCTGGCGCTCGCTCGGGAGCATGGCCAGGATCTTCTCGACGTCCTCGAGGAAGCCCAGGTCGAGCATCCGGTCGGCCTCGTCGAGCACCAGGGCCTTGATCGAGCCCAGCTTCAGCTGCTTCTGCTTGGCCAGGTCGAGCAGGCGGCCCGGGGTGCCGACCAGGATCTCGACGCCCTTCTTCAGGGTGTCGACCTGCGGCTCGTACGCCACGCCGCCGTAGATCGGCAGCACGCGCACGCCACGGGTGCTGCCCGCGGCGGCGATGTCGCGGGCGACCTGCAGGCCCAGCTCGCGGGTCGGGACGACGACGAGCGCCTGGGGCTGGCCGTCGGCGCCCTCGCTCGGGGCCAGCACCCGCTCCAGCAGGGGCAGGCCGAAGCCGAGGGTCTTGCCGGTGCCGGTCGGCGCCTGACCGATCAGGTCGGTGCCGCGCAGGGCGATGGGGAGCGCGTACTCCTGGATGGCGAACGCGCGCGTGATGCCGGCCGCGGCCAGCGCGTCCACGGTCTCCGCACGGACGCCCAGCTCAGCGAAGGTGGGGCTGTCCGGGCGGACGGGCGCGCGGGTGAGGACGGGGACCAGGGCCGGTTCTGACTCGGTGTTCTCGATGTCGGTCATGGAGTTCTGCGGGTGCCTCTCGTGGTGCGCCCGTCGAATTCCTGGGCGCGGTCTGGGTAGGGCGCGGGCCACACGCGAGGAACTCGCGGGCCGCACGCGCGTCGCCGCGGCGACTCGAAATATCGAGCCGACGTCGACGGCGACAACGGCAAGTCTACCCGACAGAGAGATTCCGCACCTCAGCGCGAAGGTGACGGTGCTGTATAGAAACCGCAGGGAGCCCCGGGTGGAACTCCCTGCGGTCCGGTCGTACTGTGCCGGTTATCGCGTGGTGAAGCCGAACGGCCGCTCGGACTTCTCGGCGATCTCCACGTAGGCCACCTTGGCGATCGGGACGATCACCTTGCGGCCCTTCTCGTCGGTCAGAGTGAGAACGCTGTCCTTGGCCATCGCCTCGGTCACGGCCTGCTCGACCTCGGCCTGAGTCTGCGCGCTCTCCAGCACCAGCTCGCGCTGGGCGTACTGCACGCCGATCTTGACCTCCACGGGGTCCTCCTCCTCAGATGTCTTCCGACATGAAGGCTAGCCGATTTCCCCGGACGTACCGGGCGTTGACTCACCCTGCAGCGGGAAGCTGGCGATACCCCGCCAGATAAGGGCAGCGACCAGGGCTTCCGCCTCGGCCTTGGGAGTCTGCCGGCCGCTCGCCAGCCAGTACTGGGCCGCCTGGCCGGCCGCGCCGACCAGTCCGGAGGCCAGCAGCTCGGCGTTCGCCTGGTTCTGGCCGGTGTCGGAGACGACCGTGTCCGTGACCGCGGCGATGCAGCCCTGCTCGACGCGTTCGACGCGCTCGCGGACCTGGGGGTCGTTGCGCAGGTCGGACTCGAAGACCAGGCGGAAGGCCTCGCTCTCGTGGTCCATGAAGTCGAAGTACGCCCGGACGGCGCCCTTGACCCGCTCCTTGTTGTCCGGAGTCGCCAGCATCGCGCCGCGAACCTTGGCGATTATCGCGTCGCAGTGGGTGTCCAGCAGCGCCAGGTAGAGCTCGAGTTTGCCGGGAAAGTGCTGGTAGAGCACAGGCTTGGAGACGCCGGCCTGTTCGGCGATCTCGTCCATGGCAGCGGCGTGATAGCCCTGTGCCACGAAGATCTGCTGCGCGGCGGCAAGCAGCTGCTTACGGCGCGCGGAGCGTGGCAGACGCGTGGGGCGCCCCGCCGTCTGTGCCCCGCCGGACGCAGCGGTCATGTGTACCTCCGAGATGTGTTTCCCCCGCGGTAGGGCGCGGATTGCCCGGTTCGCCGTCTGTCGCTTGCCGGGCGGGCAATTGTCGCGACGCTGCAACTTATCGCCACTGCAAGCACACGGTAGCCTCAGCGGGGGCAAGCGAGGAGCGCACGGTGGACGAAACAGGGCATTCCGGGGACGCCGGTGCAGCGGACGGCGGCACCGGCGCTGAATCGCGCGACCGCACCCTGCTGAACGGCTGGGCCGCGCGGGAGAGCCCGTGGTCCAACGCGGGCTCGGCGCTGGACCCGGAGACCGAGGTGCCCGCCTGGCGCCGGCCCGCCACCGAGATCCGCCCGTTCACCCAGGAGCGGCCCCCGCCGGTGGACCCCCCTTCGGGGGAGATCCGCCCGTTCACGATGCCCCCGCCCCCGCCCTCCTTCGCCCCGGCGCCCTTCTCCCCGGCGCCCGAGCCGCAGGGGCCGTCCCCGCTGGAGAACGCGTCCGCCCCTCGCTGGTCGGACAGCCGCTCCCGCTACGAGGACCTGCTGGCCCACCTCTCGCCCAACGGCAGCGAGCCCCGGGACGACGAGCCGCGCGCCGGGATGCCCCGCCCGAATCCGCTCGCCCCCGAGCTGCTGCGCCCGGACGCGCAGGACACCACCGAGCTGCGCGCGGTCAACGGCAACCTGCCGGCCAGCGCGCCGCCGTACCCGTACGAGGGTGATCTCGACGACGCGCGCCAG
>NZ_JBEZGQ010000939.1:0-3274 GCF_040650095.1 Actinoplanes sp. NPDC048791
ACGTCATGCCGGGCGGCCTGGCCTACCCGGGCGGCCTGCCCCAGGAACACGACGGACGGGTGCTGTTCTGCGTCCGCGACCAGGGCTGCTCGCACCTGTGGTCGGTGGCGCCCGACGGCACGGACCCGCGGGCGGTCGTCGACGGCGCCGGCCGCGTCGTCGACGGCCTCTCCGTCCGGCGGGACCTCGCCGCCTTCGTCCTGTCCACGGCGGACTCGTTCGGCGAGATCGCGGTGGTGGACCTGTCCGGCGGCGGCGAGCGGGTGCTGACCCGGCACGGTGCCGACGTCGCTCTCGTCCCTCGCGAGGAGCGCTCCTTCACGATCTCCGACGGCCGCAGCGTGCAGGCGTGGCTGATCCGCGACGGCGACGCACCGGGACCGCGGCCGCTGCTGCTCGACATCCACGGCGGGCCGCACAACGCGTGGAACGGCGCGGCCGACGAGGTCCACCTCTACCACCAGGAACTCGCCCGCCGCGGCTGGGTGGTGCTGCTGGTCAACCCGCGCGGCAGCGACGGCTACGGCGAGGGCTTCTACGACGGGGTCAACGGCGCCTGGGGAGTAGCCGACGCGGCTGACCTGCTGGAGCCGATCGACGCGCTGGTCGCCGAGGGGGTCGCCGACCCGGCGCGGCTGGCCGTCACCGGATACAGCTACGGCGGGTACATGACCTGCTGGCTGACCGGGCACGACGACCGGTTCGTGGCCGCGGTCGCCGGTGGGACGGTGGCCGACCTGGTCAGCATGGCCGGCACCTGCGACGACGGGCAGTTCCTGAGCGCGTACGAGCTGGGCGGCCAGCCCTGGCAGGACCCGAAGCGGTACGCCGACATGTCACCCCTGTCCCGCGTCGCCGACGTGCGTACCCCGACCCTGCTGCTGCACGGCGCCGACGACCTCACCTGCCCCGTTGGTCAGGCGCAGCAGTGGCACACCGCCTTGCGGCAGCGGGGCGTGCCGACCCGGCTGGTGCTCTACCCGGGCGCCTCGCACGCGTTCATCCTGGCCGGGCCGCCGTCGCAACGCGTCGACTACAACCGTCGCGTCGTGGACTGGCTGGAGCAGCACACCCGCCGCGGCGGCCGGCCGGCCCTCGACGCCGCCCACTGGCAGCGGCGCCTCGCCGCGCTGGCCGAGCGTCACGGCGTACCCGGGGCCCAGCTCGGCATCCTGCGGCTGGCCACCGACCCGCGGTCCCCGGACGAGCACCTCGAGGTCTGCGCCGGGGTGCTCGACACCGGCAGCGGCCACCCGGTGACGCCCGACGCGCTGTTCCAGATCGGCTCGGTGACCAAGGTGTGGACCGCCACGGCGATCATGCAGCTCGCCGACGAGGGCCGGCTCAGCCTGGACACCCCGGTGAGCGAGCTGCTGCCCGGCTTCCGGCTCGCCGACCCCGGCGTGGCGGCCCGGGTGACCGTACGCCACCTGCTCACCCACACCAGCGGCATCGACGGCGACGTCTTCACCGACACCGGCCGGGGCGACGACTGCATCCAGCGCTACGTGGAGCTGCTGGCCGACCAGACCCAGAACCACCCGCTCGGCGTCACCTGGTCCTACTGCAACGCCGGTTACAGCGTGCTCGGCCGCATCCTGGAGGAGGTCACCGGTCAGAGCTGGGACCAGGTGATGCGGGAGCGGCTGGTCACCCCGCTCGGCCTGACCGCGACGGCCACCCTGCCCGAGGACGTGCTGCTGCACCCGGTCGCCGGCGGTCACGTCGAGCACGAGGGACAGATCGCTGCCGCGCCCGTCTGGCACCTGCCCCGCTCGATCGGACCTGCCGGCCTGATCAGCGCCAACGCGGCCGACGTGCTCGCCTTCGCCCGGCTGCACCTGACCGGCGGCCGTACCGCCGGTGACGAGCAGCTGCTCGCCGCGGAATCGGTGACGGCCATGGCCGAGCATCAGGCCGACCTGCCGGACAAGCTCTCGCTCGGCGACTCCTGGGGACTCGGCTGGATCCGCTTCGGCTGGGACGGCCACCGGCTGATCGGGCACGACGGCAACACCATCGGCCAGGCCGCCTTCCTGCGCCTGCTGCCCGAGCAGGGGCTGGCGGTCACGCTGCTGACCAACAGGGAGAGCGCCCGCGACCTGTACCAGGACCTGTTCACCGAGGTGTTCGCCGAACTCGCCGGAGTGGCGATGCCGGCCTCGATCACCCCGCCGGAGGAGCCCGTGGAGGTCGACATCACCCCGTACGTCGGCACGTACGAGCGGGCGTCGGTCCGTATCGAGGTGCTGGCCGGCGAGGGTGACGAGGGGCCACGGATGCGGACGACGCTCACCGGGCCGCTGGCCGCGCTCGTGCCGGATCCGGTCGAGGTGCAGCCGCTGGTCCCGATCGGTCCCGCCCTGTTCCTGACCGCACCCGCGCAGCGCACGAGCTGGTATCCGGTGACCTTCTACGAGCTGGACTCGGGCGAGCGGTACGTCCACTTCGGTGCCCGAGCCACCCCGCGGGTGGACTGAGATGCTGGACTCCCTGCTGGCCGACACCCGGGCGCTCGTCGAGTGCGAGTCACCGTCGACCGACCTCGACGCCGTCGCCCGTAGCGCCGAGGTGGTCGCCCGCGTCGGCGCCGCGCGCCTGGGTGCGCAGCCGGAGCGCATCGTGCTCGACGGGCGTACCCACCTGCGCTGGCGGTTCGGCGCCGGGCCGTCGCGGGTGCTGGTGGTCGGCCATCACGACACGGTCTGGCCGATCGGGACGCTCGCCACCATCCCGTACGGCGTCACTGCCGGAGTGCTGCGCGGACCCGGCTGCCTGGACATGAAAACGGGGGTCGCCATGGCCTTCCACGCGATCGCCGCGCAGCCCCACCGCGACGGCATCACCCTGCTCGTGACCGGCGACGAGGAGCTGGGTTCGCCCAGCTCGCGTCCGCTCATCGAGGCCGAGGCGCGGGCCACCGGCGCGGCGCTGGTGCTGGAGGCGGCGGCCGACGGGGGAGGGCTGAAGACCGAACGCAAGGGCGTCTCGATCTACGAGCTGATCGTTGCCGGGCGCGCCGCCCACGCCGGGCTGGCCCCGGAGCAGGGCGTCAACGCCACCGTCGAACTGGCCCACCAGGTGCTGCGTATCGCGGCCCTCGCGGACCCGGAAGCAGGCACCACTGTGACACCGACCCTGGCCCGCGCGGGCACGACGACCAACACCGTGCCGGCCGGCGCCCGCGTCGCGGTGGACGTCCGGATCCGGTCCCTGGACGAGCAACGCCGGGTCGACGACGCGATGCGGGCCCTGACGCCCGTCCTGCCCGGCG
>NZ_JBEZGQ010000940.1:0-3274 GCF_040650095.1 Actinoplanes sp. NPDC048791
CCTCCGGTGAGGCGTTGGACGACTGGCCCTGCTCCAGCCGGGAGTAGTAGGACGCGCTGACCCCGGCCAGCAGCGCCAGCTCCTCGCGGCGCAGACCGGGCACGCGGCGCCGGTCGCCGTACGTGCTCAGCCCCACGTCCTGCGGCCGCAGCTGCGAGCGCCGGGTCTGCAGGAACTCGCCGAGCTGTCGTTTCGCGTCCATGGCACCGAGTATGGGCAGCCCGTACGGGACCCAGCCACACCCTGCCGGTGGGAGGCACGGCGGTGGGACCCGCCGTGCCTCCCGGATACGGCTGTCAGCCGACGCTGATCCAGACGTCGTCGAGGCTGCCGTGGAACTGGTCGTTGTTCACGCCCGTGCCCTTGCCGCCGATGCTCAGCGGCTGCGGGGTGACGACCTCGAGCGTCGCCGGCACCGTCGCGCTGCCGCCGTCCTTGTCGTCGACGAGGATGCTGAGCGAGGTGCCGGTCCGCCGGCACTCGATGGTGTGCCAGTCGCCGTCCGCGACCGACGTCTGGCTCTTGGCGACGTGGATGGCCGGGTCGGTCTTGTCGCTCATCACGCAGCTGGGCTTGCCGGAGATGCCGTCGACCTGGAGCTTGTACTGGCCGCCGGCGGTGGAGTAGCCCTTCTGCATGATGTTCTCGCCCGACGAGGTCTCGGCCGGCGAGAGCAGCACGTTCGCGCCGTACCGCAGGTTCTTGCTGCCCGGGTTGAGGTCCGGCACGTCGGTGGCCTGGAGCACGACCCGGGCGCACGCGGTGCCCGCGCACTTGGCCGGGAAGGCGATGCCCTGCCCGGCGCCGTGCGGGACGGTCTTGACCGCGCCGCCGTTGACCGCCAGGGCCTTGAGCAGGTGACCGTTGCCGGAGCCGTCGTCGAACGTGCCGTCGGTGACGGTGGAGTCGAAGTTGTACGACGCCACGTACGGCGACGCCGGCGCGACCGGCGCCGCCTCGGGTGCGTTCGGGCCCCCGAAGGCGGCGTAGCGCTTCTGCGCGGAACCGGCCAGCGTGGTGAAGTCACCGCCGATGCTGAGCAGGCCGATGGCCGGGTTCGCGGCGAGCGTCCGGACCCCCACCACCCCGTTGGCCTGCGGCGCCCACTCGGTCAGGTTGCCGGCGCCGTCCACGGCGGCGAGCTTGACCCGCGGTACGGAACCGTCGGTGCACACGCCCTTGACGCCGTTGTTGGTCGTCGTGCAGGCCTTGTCGAAGTGCCCGCCGACGTACGTCGTGCCGTCAAGGGTGGCGATCGCCTGCGCGTCGCCGTCGAAGACCCGGGTCCAGCGGGCCGCGCCGCCGAAGGTGTACGCGACGGCCCGGCCGCCCTGGCCGCCGAGGGCGGCGTACACGCCGTTGGCGTCGGCGGTCAGCGCGAAGACCTGCGAGACCGGCTTGGGCAGGAAGCTCTTGTCCAGCTGCGCGGTGGTGCCGTCGACCGCGGTGAGCCGCAGCGTGGAGCTGACCCCGTTGGTCTTGTGGAAGCCGCCGCCCAGGTAGACCCGGTTGCCGTAGACGGCCAGCGCGTTCACGGTGTTGTCGGTGGTCGGCGCCCAGCCCTCGAGCGCGCCGGTGGCCAGCGAGAACGCGGCCAGATTGGTCCGCGGCGCGCCGTCGACGGAGGTGAGCCGGCCGGCCACGTAGAGCCGGCCGTTGCCGACCGCGAGGGCGTTGGGCTGGCCCAGCACGGTGTGCTTGAGGGTGGTCGGCTTGCCGGTGCTCGCGTCGACCCCGGCGACGGCGTCGCGGGCCATGCCGGCGACCTTGTCGAAGTCACCGGCGGCGTAGACGGTGGTGCCGTCGACGGCCAGGGCCCGCACGGTCGCGTCGGCTCCGGGGTTCCAGGCCAGCAGAGCGCCGGTCCGCGCGTCGTAGGCCGCGAGCCGCTGCCGGGCCACGGTCTTGCCGCCGATCAGGGCGCCGGTGAAGTTGCCGCCGACGTAGACCACGTCACCGCGGTGGGCGAGCGCGTACACCGGGCCGTTGAACGACGGCGACGGTGTCGGTCTGCCCGACACGACCTCGGCGACGGCGACGCCGCCCACGGCGGCGACGACGGTGGTGACGCCGACGAGGACCAGCCGGCGTACTACAGATTTTCGGCCATTTCGGTTATTACGCACAACGCAAGCGAACGGCGCGCGCGCCCAAAGGACGCGAGCGCCGAGCCGGCAAACGGCTCAGATAATCGACCGAAAGGCTATAAAAGGTACGGGGATCATCCGACGGGGTGACGGGAGAGACGGAGACCGGGGGCGATCGATATTCGCGGGCGCTAATACGTTTCATGTTTTCCGCGAGGGACTGT
The DNA here is from genome assembly GCF_040650095.1 of Actinoplanes sp. NPDC048791. Lineage (NCBI taxonomy): Bacteria > Bacillati > Actinomycetota > Actinomycetes > Micromonosporales > Micromonosporaceae > Actinoplanes > Actinoplanes sp. NPDC048791. The sequence continues at coordinate 2,312 of NZ_JBEZGQ010000940.1, forward strand.
GGAATACTTCCGAAAACTGCATCCGAAACTTACGAGGAGACGCCAGTGGCCCGCGTGACCATCGCCGCGATCGCCCGCGAAGCCGGGGTCTCGGTACCCACGGTCTCCCGGGTGCTCAACGGCCGCGCCGACGTGTCGCCGCAGACCCGCGAGACCGTGGAGAACCTGCTCAAGCAGCACGGATACCGGCGGCGGGCCTCCCGCCAGCAGGCCGGCAAGGCGGCTCTGGTCGACCTGGTCTTCAACGACCTGGACAGCCCGTGGGCGGTCGAGCTCATCCGGGGCGTCGAGGACGTCATGCACACCTCCGGGGTCGGCACGGTCGTCTCGGCGGTGCACCGCCGCAGCACCGCGACCCGGCAATGGCTGCAGAACCTCTACGCCCGGGCCTCCGACGGCGTGATTTTCGTTACTTCCGACGTGAGCACGCCGGTCTACGCGGAGCTCCAGCGGCTCAACATCCCGGTCGTGGTGATCGACCCGGCCGGCGGCGCCATGGTCGACGTGCCGACGATCGGCGCGACCAACTGGGCCGGTGGCCTGTCGGCGACCCAGCACCTCGTGCAGCTCGGGCACCGCCGGGTCGGCTTCGTCGCCGGCCCGAAGAACCTGCTGTGCAGCCGGGCCCGGCTGGACGGCTACCGCGCGGGCCTGGAGGCCGCCGGGCTCACCCCGGACGAGGGCCTGATCCGCCAGGGCGACTTCCTCTACGACTCGGGCTTCGCCGGTGGCGCGTCGCTCCTGGCCATGGCCGACCCGCCGACCGCGATCTTCGCCTCCAGCGACACGATGGCGCTGGGCGTGCACGAGGCGGCCCGGCAGCGCGGCCTGCGCGTGCCGGACGACCTGAGCGTGGTGGGCTTCGACGATCTGCCCGAGGCGCGCTGGGCGTCGCCGCCGCTCACCACGGTGCGGCAGCCGCTGGCCGAGATGGGCGGCCTCGCCGCCCGCAGCATCCTGCGG
>NZ_JBEZGQ010000941.1:0-3271 GCF_040650095.1 Actinoplanes sp. NPDC048791
GCGGCCAGCCCCCGCCCGAGCCGGCCGGTCCGGCCCGGGAGCCGGCCGGCGCGGATCGCGGGCGTTCTCACTCCGACGGGGACTGGCGCCGGCGTCGGCGGATCTGATTTCGGTCTATGTCGCACCCCGGCCTTACGGTGAGGGGGTTCCACGAGAAGAAGGGAGCACCGCCGTGGCCGATCGTGTCCCGCTGGATTTCGCCCCGCCGGTCCGCCAGGTGCGGTCCCTGCTGCTGGGTATCACCGACGACCACCTGCGGGCGCCCACTCCCTGCCCCGACTGGACGGTCGGCGACCTGCTCGATCACCTCGCCGGCCTGTCCCGGGCGTTCACCCAGGCAGCGCAGAAGAGGTTCGACGCGCCGGACAGCCCTCCGCCCGAGCCCTCCGCCGCCAACCTGTCGGCCCAGTGGCGCAGCCGTCTGCCGGTCGTCCTGGAGGATCTGGCCATCGCCTGGCGTTCGCCCTCGGCGTGGGAGGGCACCGCCCGGGCCGGCGGCGTGACCATGCCCGCCACCGAGATGGGTCTGGTCGCGGTCAACGAGCTCACGATGCACGGCTGGGATCTGGCCCGGGCGACCGGTCAGGAATATGCCGCCGATCCGCGGCTGCTCGAGCCGCTGATCGAGTTCCTCTCCCAGGGCCCGCCGGAGGGCACCCCGGGAATGTTCGGCCCGGTCGTGCAGATCGAGAGCGAGGCCGAGCTGCTCGACCAGGCCGTCTCACTCGCCGGCCGCAACCCCCGCTGGCGCCCGACCACGTCCGCCCACTGACCCCCGCGGGCCAGTCACCAGCCGGAGCGCTCCGAGGAGTCGGAACGGTCCGAAGAGCCGTGAATCAGCTCGTCCGGCGGCGGCGTGAACTTCGCCTTCGGCTGCCCCTTCAGCGCGTCCTTCAGCGTCTCCGCCACGGTGAACTTCGAGATCGTCCCGCGGCTCGACCCCACCGTGTTCTCCGGGTTGTCCGGGTCCGCCACGAAGGCCGCTGCCGCCAGCTGCGGGGTGAAGCCGCAGAACCAGGCGCTCCGGTTGCTGTCCGTCGTGCCGCTCTTGCCGGCAACCGGCCGTTTCAGGGTCGCGTACACCATGGGTGAGGTCTCCCAGCCGCCGCAGCTGCCCTTCGCCGCGCCGTAGCCGGTGACGCAGCGGGCCGCGTCGGTTGCCGCCTGCGCGACCTCCGGTCGCAGGGCCTGGCGGCAGCGCGGGCCGGCGACCTTCTTGCCCTTGTACGTCAGCGACGCCCCGTCCCGGGTGTTGATCATGCGGACCGGGATGGGTTCGCAGTACTTGCCCTCGGCGCCCAGGGTGGCGAAGACGTTGGCCATCTCGATCGGGGTCGCGTCGCTGACGCCCAGCGTGAACGCGCCCCACCCGTCGGCGTGGTCCGGTCCGGCCAGCGTGCGGTCGATCTCCGTGCGCCACCGCAGCCCCAGTCGCTCGGCCATCCGGACCGCCTTCTCCGCCCCGACCTTCTGTTCCAGCTGGACGAAGTACGTGTTGACCGACTTGCCGAAGCCGCTCCACATGGTCTGCCGGCCGGTCATCGAGGCGCTGGAGTTCTTCGGGCACCAGTGCACACCGCAGGTCGCCGGCCCAGGCGCGGTGATGTACTTCGTGACGAACCGCTGCGGGGAGTTGAACGCCGTGTCCAGCGGCATTCCTTCATCCAAGGCCGCCAGCATCGTGAAGATCTTGAAGGTCGAGCCGGCCTGGTAGCCCGCCATGTCACCGCCGCCGAGCAGCGGGTTCACGGTGTTCGGGTAGTTGCCCTTGAAGTCGTCGCGCTTGCGGCGGTCGCTGTGTTCGCCGTTGTTCTCCTGGTCGAGCGAGTACTTGCGGTTCACCGCCATCGCCTTGATCCGGCCGCTGCCGGGCTCGATGACGACCTCGCCGTGGGCGTAGACGCTCTTCTTCTTCTCCTTGTCGAGCACATGCTTCATCGCCGACTTCTGGATCTTCGGGTCGATGGTGGTGACCACCTTGTAGCCGCCGCGGCGCAGGTTGGCCATGCGTTCCTGCGACGTCTTGCCGAAGGCCGGCTGTTCCATCCACCAGTTGCGCAGGTAGTCGCAGAAGAAGCCCCAGTCGTTGTGCTTCTTCGGTACGGAGACGCAGTCGTTCGGCGGCGTGGTCAGCTTCAGCTTGATCTTGGACTTCTTCGCCGCCGTCGCCTCGGCCGCGGTGATCGCGTTCATCTTGAGCATCTGGTCGATCACGTAGTTGCGCCGGTTGGTCGCCGCCCGCTGGTCGTTGGTCGCCGGGTCGTACGCCGAGGGCGCCTTGACCAGTCCGGCGAGCAGGGCCGCCTCGGTCAGCGACAGGTCCTCGGGCTTCTTGGAGAAGAAGACCTCAGCCGCCGCGAAGATCCCGTACGCCCGGTGCCCGAAGTACGCCGAGTTCAGGTACCGCTCGAGGATGTCCTGCTTCGACAGCCGCTTCTCCAGCTCGATGGCCAGCCGCATCTCCCGGAGCTTGCGGGCGGTCGTCTGCTCGGTCGCCTCGAGGGCCTGCTTCGGGGTCTTCGCGCCGTCGCGCAGCGCCATCCGCACGTACTGCATGGTCAGCGTGGACGCGCCCTGGGAGACGCCACCGGCCTGCTGGTTCGCCACGAAGGCGCGGGCCACGCCCTTGGCGTCCACGCCGTTGTGCTCGTAGAAGCGGGTGTCCTCGGACGCCACGATCGCCTGGATGATGAACGGCGACATGTCCGCGATTTTGGTGGGCTTGCGGTGCTCCTCGTAAAAGGTCGTGAGCAGCGTCTTGCCGTCGTTGGCGTACACGTAGGTCGTCTGCGCCGAGGGCACCTCGGTGAGTCCCTCGGGCATGCTCTCCAGCGCGTCGGCGCCGTTCTTGGCGCCGACGCCGGCCAGCGCCACCAGCGGGAAGATCAGACCCGCGACCACGATCCCGGCGATGAGTCCCGCGCGGATGAGCGGCGCGATCCGTCCAGCTTTGGCGAGTCCGGTCTTCGTCACCCTTCGAAGGTATGACAAAACCGCTCATGTCCTCACGGAACGGCTGAAGTAATCGGCCGGATCACGTCCGGCATGCTGAGGCGTGTGACCTCTTCCGTGGACCTTCCCGCGCACGCCGGGGCTGCAGCGGCGGATCTGCACCACCACGGCGACGCCGAGGTGGCTCCCGGGCTGGTGGACCTGGCGGTCAACGTGCGGCGCCAGCCGATGCCGGAGTGGCTCGCCGGACCGATCCAGGCGGCGCTGACCGAGCTGGCCGCGTACCCCGATGACACCGCGGCGACCGCCGCCGTCGCCG
>NZ_JBEZGQ010000942.1:0-3270 GCF_040650095.1 Actinoplanes sp. NPDC048791
GCCGCGGCCCGCTGACCGGCAGTCCGCGCCGGGGCAGGACCTCCAGGATCGGCTGGGCGCTGGTCGCGGTGACGACCGGTTCGGGGGTCGGGCTCGGCCGGGCCACGACGAGGTCCTCCTCGTCCTTGCCGTCCGCGAGGTCGGGCAGGGGCAGGACGGCGCTCGAGCTGACCGGTCCGCCGGCCAGGCTGACGCTGATCAGCCCCCCGTAGACCATGCAGAGGGCACCGAAGCCGTACGCGACCCGGCGCAGCATGCGACTGCGGCGGCCGGTCGAGTCCACGAACACCGGCGAGGGATGCGCGACGACGATCACCTCGGTGTCAGGCATGTCGACGTCGGCGATTGGCGGGTTTTGGGGCTCCTGCAATGTCACGCGGCGAGCTTAGGAACATCTCCGGCGATCTTGACGGCAGTCACCGGTTCTGATGACCGCCGAACGTGGGACCGGAATCAGCCGAAACGGTGAGCGTTCACGTTTGACCTGCTGAAGATGGTGTGCGTGGCATTTCCGGAGGTCTCGCTGACCTGCGGACAATGGCGCCGGGAGCAAAGGTTACGCCGTTTTCGCCGACGATTTCCTGTCGCATTCCCGACTGTCGTCCACGCCATTATCCGAATGGTTTTCACCAGCGGATAAGTGCCATTAAAACCAATATAGCGCTATGTACCTTTTGTCTGAGGCGGACGCGACGTACCCGCCTGGTCACGGTCCGATGACGACCTGCGGCAACTTTCCCGGCAACTGAGTAAGTCCACCCGTTGTGTCCACCATCGGCGGTCGTTAAGCTTCTTCATGCGCGCCTCTATCGCCCGCTTCCCCCGTGGCAGGCGATCGGGGCGCGCGCCTTGTCTCCAGGAAGCACGCACGAGAAACGCCCGCCGCTGATCGCGACGGGCGTTTCCGCGTTTCCGGTGCTAGATCCAGCGACCGCCGAGCCACATCCGGGCCGACCAGTCGGCGTACGGGATCAGCTGCCCCACGAAGATCGGATAGAAGTACGCGAAGCAGAGCGCGACCAGCAACACATAGACGCCTGCCACGACGGTGCCGACCAGCTGTCTGTCCGTTCGTCCCGCGCCTGTCGCTGTCCCTTCCGGTGGCGTCATGATCGCGCCGAGCACGTAGACGACGGCCAGGATCAGGAACGGCAGCGCCGGCAGCACGTAGAAGGCGAACATGGTGCGTCCGTCGGCCACCGCGAAGTAGAACCACGGGAGCAGGCCGGCCACCACGCCCGTACCGATGGCGAAGGCCCGCCAGTCCCGCCGGGCGATGCCGAACCAGACCAGCGCGCCCAGCGCGGGCAGGAACGACCACCACAGGATCGGCGTGCCCAGCAGCAGGATCTCCGCCGCGCAGCTCGGGGCCCCGCAGCTGCCGTTGCCGTTCCAGTAGAACGCCACCGGGCGGCCCAGCAGCAGCCACTGCCACGGCCAGGACTGGTACACGTGCCGGTCGGTCAGTCCGCTGTGGAAGTTGTACGCCTCGGAGTGGTAGTGCAGCAGGTTCAGCAGCGGGCCCAGGATCGGCGGCTCGCTGAGCCCGTTCGCCTCGCGGTAGTGCCGGAAGTAGCCGGTGTCGGTGACGAACCAGCCGGTCCACGAGGCCAGGTAGAAGATGATCGTGAGTACGAAGCTCAGCACCAGGTAACCGAGGTCGCCGAGCAGGCCGCGCCGCACCGGGCGGCGTACGCCGGCCGAGCGCCGCGCCTGGGCCCGCCACACGATCACCAGCAGCCCGTAGAAAGGCGCGAAGAACAGCGCACTCCACTTGACGCCGCAGGCCAGGCCAAAGAGCACCCCGGCGGCGAGCAGCCACCAGGGGAAGACGCGGGGCAGGCCGCGGGCGGTCGCCGGGTCGTAGCCGTCCTCCAGGGCCCGCAGCCAGCGCCGGCGGTAGTGGTCGCGGTCCAGCACCAGCGCCCCGAAGGTGGCCAGGATGAACAGCCCCAGGAAGATGTCGAGCAGCGACGTGCGCGACAGCACCAGCTGGAAGCCGTCGAGCGTCATCAGCAGGCCCGCGATGCCGGCCAGCACGATCGAGTGGAACAACCGGTACGCGATCCGGATCAGGATCAGGATCATCAGGGTGCCGGCGATCGCCCCCGAGATCCGCCAGCCCAGCTCGTTGTTGCCGAACACCTTCTCGCCGAGCGCGATCAGCCACTTGCCCAGCGGTGGGTGCACCACGTACGCGGGACCGTTGGTCTTCTCGTCCCACTCCACACCGTGCTGGAGCATGTCCCAGGCGTCGGTCGGGTAGTAGACCTCGTCGAAGATGTAGCCCTTCGGCCGGGTCAGCCCGACCAGCCGCAGGATCGCCGCGATCGCCACGATCACCCCGGTGACCAGCCACGAATACGGGTTCCACCACCGGTCCAGGGTCGCCAGCCGGCGGCGTACCGCGTCGGGCACACCCCCGGCGCCCGTGGCCGCCGTGGCGTCCGGTGGCTCGTCCGCAGGGATGTCTGCGCTGATCTCAGTTTCAGCTGTCGCCGAAGTCACCCCGCGATCGTAGGCCGCGGGACAAGTCCACGGCGCTCGGCGCCCGCGCGTCTTCATGTGATGGACTTCCCGGGTGGCGGAGATGGGTACAGGCCGGGTCGTGCTGGTCGGCGCGCCGCTGGGCAATGTCGGCGACGCGTCCACCAGGCTGCGCGAGGTGCTGGCCGGCGCGGACGTGGTCGCCGCGGAGGACACCCGCCGGCTGCTGCGCCTGGCCAGGGACCTGGACATCACCGTGGCCGGGCGGATCGTGTCGTATTTCGAGGGCAACGAGGAACGCCGTACCCCCGATCTGGTCTCCGCCCTGCGCGACGGCGCGGTCGTCGCGGTCGTCACCGACGGCGGGATGCCCAGCGTCTCCGACCCGGGCTACCGCCTGGTCCGGGCCGCGCTGGACGCCGGCTTCCCGGTCACCGCGGCCCCCGGACCCAGTGCCGTGACCACCGCCCTGGCCCTCTCCGGGCTGCCCAGCGACCGGTTCTGCTTCGAGGGTTTCCTGCCGCGCAGCGGCTCGGGCCGCCGGTCCCGGCTGCGCGAGCTCGCCGCCGAGTCCCGCACGCTGGTCTTCTTCGAGGCGCCGCACCGGATCTCGGCCGCGCTGACCGACCTGGCGGGCGCGTTCGGCGCCGAGCGCGAGGCCGCGGTGTGCCGTGAGCTGACCAAGACCTACGAGGAGATCCGCCGGGGCCCGCTGGGCGAGCTGGCGGCCTGGTCGGCCGAGGCCGACCCGCGCGGGGAGATCACCGTGGTGGTGGGGGGGGC
>NZ_JBEZGQ010000943.1:0-3268 GCF_040650095.1 Actinoplanes sp. NPDC048791
GGTGGTGCCGGACCGGCGCCCCGCGCCCGGCCCGGCGCGATACCCCATCGGTGCGGCGGCCTGGGGACTCGCGCCGCCGGCGCCGCCCGCGTACGCGCCGCCCCGCAAACGGTTCCCGGTCGGCGAGGTGATCATGGCCGCCGTGCTGCCGATCGTCATCTGCTCGTTCGGCAGCTGGATCTACTTCGTGTACGCGGGCATCCGCCGCCAGGAGCGACGCCAGTTCCTCTTCGCCCTGGGCTACACGGTGCTGTTCGTGGTGGCCTTCGTGATCGCCGCCTCGAACCCGAGCCCGGTCGAGAGCCCCGACCTGAACCCGACCGAGTGGATCGCCTTCACGATGTTCGCCGTGATCGCCATCGCCTCGGCGGTGCACGGCGCGGTGCTGGCGTCACACCCGGGCGACAGCCCCCGCAGCCGCACCCTGCGCGACCAGGCCCGCCAGTTCGCCACCTTCGACCCGGAACGGGCCCGCGCCCTCGGCATCGGCCGCCCGGACCTGATGCGCGCCTTCGACGACGGCGGCCTGGTCGACGTGAACCACGTGCCCGGCAACGAGCTGGCCCGACTGCCCGGGATCAGCTCCGAACAGGCCCACGGGATCGTGATCGACCGGCTCAACCGCGGCCCCTACGCCCAGCCCGAGGACCTCGTCATCCGCGGCGTGCTGCCGATGCGCGCGGTGAACCGGCTCTCCTCGAAGCTGATCTGCCTGCCGGTCGCGCAGCACGGCACCCCGCCCGGCGGCTGGCCGTCGCCGTACCCGTCAGCGCAGCACTACGGCTGACGCCGCGCCGGCGACCTCAGCGGGCGCCGGCCGCCAGCAGCTGCCGGCGGGCTACGTATTCGACCAACTCGATCAGCACGTTGCGGGCGGCCAGCGGCTCGCGGGCGTCGAACTCCACCACCGGCACATCGGGATCCAGGTCGAGCGCCTTGGCGACCGCCTTCGCGCCGAAGCGCCGGTCGGAGTCGAAGCAGTTCACCGCCACGACGAACGGCGTGCCACGCTGCTCGAAATAGTCGATCGACGGGAAGCAGTCCGCCAGCCGCCGGGTGTCGGCCAGCACGACGGCACCGAGCGCACCCTGCGACAACTCGTCCCAGAGGAACCAGAAACGGTCCTGCCCCGGCGTGCCGAACAGGTAGAGCTGCAGATCCTCGGTGATCGTGATGCGACCGAAGTCCATGGTGACGGTCGTCGTCCGCTTGCCCTCGACGCCCGAGGTGTCGTCGGCGCCCTCGACACCGGTCAGCACCTCCTCGGTCTGCAACGGCCGGATCTCGCTGACCGAGCCGACCATGGTGGTCTTGCCCGCACCGAACCCGCCGGCGATGAGGATCTTGAGCGCGACCGGGATACGCGAGCGCGTGCCGTCTCGGTCAGAGCGCACGGAGTCCATTGACAACCGCCTTGAGTACGTCGACGTCGTGCGGCTGAGAGGCCGCGGGGGGTTCGTAGAGCGAAATCAATCCCGCCGAGCGTAGATCACCCAGCAAGACCCGGACGACCCCGATGGAGAGGTCCAGTTTGGAGGCTAGTTCCACGACGGACGTGGGCTCCCACGCCGCGCCGACCAGAGCATGATGCTCCGGTTGCAGCGACGGTGCCGGCGGCGCGTCGGGCACGGTCGCCACCACGAAGGCGACCAGGTCGAACTCGCCGCCGGAGGGGGCGACCCGGCCCTGGGTGACCGCATACGGCCGGACCACCGGACCCGCATCCTGGTCCATCCAGTCGTGCGGGGCCCGCAGCGGGTCGGCCCGGTGCCCGCCTTCCCAGGTGTGCGACGCCCGCGGTCCCGCCGGCGCCGGGCCCCACTCGTGCGCGGGCCGTCGGTCAGCGGGCATCGGGCCCCCGTCCTGGCCCACCCAGTCGTTCGAGGCCCGTCGGTCAGCGGGCATCGGACCCGGCAGGCCGTTCCGGCGCATCCATCGTCTGCCCGACCCGGGTGACGAGCATGGCCATCTCGTACGCGATCAGGCCCAGGTCCGCGTCGCTGGCCGCCAGCACCGCCAGGCACGCGCCCAGCCCGGCGGCCGTGACGAAGAGGAACGCGTCCTCCATCTCGACCACGGTCTGGCGCACCGGGCCGGCCCGGAAGTGCCGGCTCGCGCCCTTGGCCAGGCTCTGGAAGCCTGCCGCCATCGCCGACAGGTGCTCGGCGTCCTCCCGGCTCAGCGCCGCCGAGGCGCCCATCATGAGCCCGTCCGCCGACAGCACCACCGCCTGCTGCGCGGAGGGCACTCGCTCGATCAGGTCGTCGAGCAGCCAGGTGAGGTTGGCACTCTGGTTTGTCGTGTATCCCACTTATGCGTCCTTATCCGGCCGGTTCTCGTGATTTTCGGGCGCGTTGTCTGTGCTGTTGTCGGATCCGGCCGCCACCGGGTCCTGCACTGCCGGGAAAATGACGGTAGCCGCCTCGGACCACATCGGCTCCCCAACCGTCTGCTGTTTGTCAGTTTCCGGACCATTGCTTGCCCTGTCGTCCGGTGCACTGCCGGCCGCCGCGGCGGCCAGTCCGGCCGCTTCGCGCCGGCCTCGGGTGGTGCCTTGCTGCAGCGCGCTCATCAGGGACCGGACCTGCTCCGGCGAACGCGACGGGGCCGCGGTCTGCTCGGCTACCGGTCCCCGCAGCTGCGGGGCGAGGCTGGCCTGACGGACGCGGCGCGGCAGCAGTGGCTCGTCGGCTTCGTCAGCTGACGGCTCGTCCTTGGGCATCGCCTTCGGGCTGGCCGGGGGCATTGCCTTCGGGGCTCCGGGGATCGCCGTCGGGGCTCCGGGCATCGTGTCCGGGGCTCCGGGCATCGCCTTCGGGGCTCCAGGCATCGTGTCCGGGGCGACCCGGGGTGACGGGATCCGCGGCGGCACCTGCGGCGGGGTGCCCAGCATCGCCGGGCCCTCGCCGTGCCGGAGCGGGCCGTCGACACTCAGCCCATCCGGGCCGGGCCCGGTCAGGCCAGGGCCGTTCAGGCCGGGACCATCCAAGGCCGGGCCGTTCAGGCCAGGACCACTCAGGCCGGCACCGTCCAGGGCCGGGCCGTTCAGGCCAGGACCGTCCAGGGCAGGACCATCTACGCCGGGCGAATCCAAGGTTGGGCCGCCCACGCCCGGCACGTTGAGGCCCGCGCCGGTCAGGCCGTTGCCGTTGGTCGTCGTTGTCCGGCCGTTGCCGGCGGACGGGAAGTCCGAGCTCAGCGACGCCGGCGGCGCCGGGGTGACCGGCGCGGGCGAACCAGGCACGGGGAATCCCGCGGCGGTGGACCC
>NZ_JBEZGQ010000944.1:0-3267 GCF_040650095.1 Actinoplanes sp. NPDC048791
AGCACCCGGATGGCCAGCACGACGGCGGTGGCCGCGCCCGCGTTGATGCCGAGGATGCCCGGGTCGGCCAGCGGGTTGCGGGTCAGCGCCTGCATCAGCGCGCCGGCCAGGCCCAGGGCGATCCCGGCGGCCAGCCCGATGACGGTACGCGGCACCCGCAGGTCCAGCACGATCCGGACGTCCTCGGAGGTCACCCCGTGGGTGAAGAAGGCGTCCCAGATCGTGCCCAGCGGGATCGGCTTGGTGCCGACCACGATGCTGAGCACGGCCACCGCCGCGAGCGCCCCGGTCGCGGCGACCAGCCCGAGACCACGGGTGGTCAGCCCGCCCCGGGCCCGGACGCGCGCCTCGAGCGGGGTGTAACCGGCGCGCTCGGCGGCGGTGCTGGTCACGCCAGGGCGGCCTTGACGAGCGGCACGAACTTTTCGATGACGTACGGGGTGCTCAGCACGGAGTTGGTGGAGAAGCCGTTGACCAGGTCGGCGTCGTCGACGATGAGCAGCCGGCCGGCCTTGGCCGACGGGATGCTGTTCAGCACGGTGTCCTTCTTGAGCTCAGCACCGGCGCCCAGGGCGAAGATGACGGTCAGATCGGCGTCGAGCAGGCCGACCTTCTCCTTGGAGACCTCGGCGTAGAAGTTGGCCGGCTTGAGATCCTCGATCTGCTGCGAGTTCTGGAAGCCGAGCGCCTCCATGAACTGCACCCGGCCGTCGCCGCGGGTGTACGCGCCGTACTGCCCGCTGAACGCGGCCGCGACGACCACGCTCTTGCCGGCGAACCCGGGGTTGGCCGCCTTGGCGTCGGCGAGCGCCTTGTCGTTGGCCGCGACCAGGGCCTCCCCCTCGGCCTTGCGGCCCAGCGCCTCGGCGATCAGCAGCGTCTGGTCCTTGAGGGTGGTGCCGTACGGCGCCGTGCCGGCCGGGCCGGACAGCGTCGGGGCGAGCTTCTCCAGCTGGTCCCACTCGGCCTTGGTGTTGGCGCTCTTGGTGAAGGTGATCAGGTCCGGGCGCAGCGTGGCGACGCTCTCGAAGTTGATCTCGGGACCCTTGAGCACGGTGGGCTCGGCCCCGTTGAGCTTGGCCTGGGCCCACGGCCCGACACCGGTCGGCCAGGCCTGGAACCAGTCGAGGATCCCGGCCGGGACGACACCGAGGGCGAGCAGCGCGTCGGCGTCTCCCCAGCCGAGCGACACGACCGTCTTCGGCGCCTCCTCGACGGTGGTGCTGCCGAACTGGTGGGTCACCGTGACCGGGAACGAGCCACCGGTCGCGGCGGACGAGCCACCCGTGCTCGGGCTCTCGCCGCTGTCGCTGTCGCCACAGGCCGTGAGCAGGCCGGCGGCCGCCACGCCCGCTGCACCGAAGAGCAGGTTCCGGCGCGAGATGAGCGGATGGGTCGCCATGTCGAACTCCGTTCAGGTTAGGTAACCCTCACCTTACCGACGCTCACGGATCTTGGGAAACCGGAGTGAGCAGCCGCATAGCGGCCCCGTTCGGGCCAACCTGCCGGAAAACCGGGTGCTCATCCCCCACTTCGGGTCGATCATGGGGTAATGCGTACCCCCCATCAGTCCGTCGACCGGCCCGGCAGCCGCCTGGTGGAAGCGGCGGCCCCGCCGACCGCCCCCGCCACCCTGCCGCTGTCCGGTGCCGTCGATGACGGTGACCGGCTGGTGGACGTGGTCGACCTGCTCGCGCTGGACGCTTTCGTCACCGGCCGGGAGCCGTTCGGCCGCACGCGGTACCTGGAAAACGTACGCGCCGAGGCGCTGCTGACCACGGAGGACGCGCGCATCGTGCGCGACGCCGTGGAGGAGGACGGGCACGGCCGGCTGTCGGTCGGCGAGGGCTGGACGCTGCACGTCACCCGCTGGAAGCAGAGCCGCCGGGCCCGGGTCACGGTCACCGCGATCAGCTCCGAGCTGGCCGAGTCGGTGCTGGCCGTCGCCGTCGAGGACGCCGTCGAGGAGCCGGAGCCGGCCGACGACAGCGTGCCGATCGGCTTCTGGCACTACGGCGCGCACGGCCCGCGCCGGGTGCAGCGCGAGATCGACGCGGCGCCGTGGGACAAGATCCGGGCCAACTACGCCGGCCCGGTGGCGAGCACCCTGGAACGACTGATGGCCATCGACGGCACGGCGGTCAACGGCCGGCTGCTCCTGCTGCACGGCGAGCCGGGCACCGGCAAGACCACCGCGCTGCGGGCGCTGGCCCAGCAGTGGCGCTCGTGGTGCCAGGTCGACTGCGTGCTCGACCCGGAACGCCTCTTCGGCGACCCGGCCTACCTGATGAGCGTCGCCCTGGGCAGCGGCGACGACGACGAACCGCGCTGGCGCCTGCTCATGCTCGAGGACTGCGACGAGCTGATCAGCGGTGACGCCAAGGCCAGCGCCGGCCAGTCGCTGTCCCGGCTGCTCAACCTGACCGACGGGCTGCTCGGCCAGGGCCGCAACGCGCTCATCGGGATCACCACCAACGAGGACCTGGCCACGCTGCACCCCGCGGTGGTCCGGCCGGGGCGGTGCCTGGCCAGCATCGAGGTCGGGCGGCTGCCGTACGGGGAAGCAGTGGCCTGGCTGGGCACCCCGGCCGGCGTCGGCCCGCACGGCGCGACCCTGGCCGAGCTGTACGCGCTGCGCACCGGCGCCCAGCCGGTGACCGTCCCGGTGACGCCCCCGGCCACCGGCATGTACCTGTGAGTCAGCCGCTGCACTGCGGCGCGGCGTAGCGGCCGTCGGCGGTGGTGGAGCTGAGCAGCTTGCCGTCGAGGGTGATCGTGCAGGTGACGGGCCCGGCGTCGCCGCCGCCCTTGCGCTGGCTGATGAGCACCAGCGGCTTCTTCTGCCCGGTCACCTCGAAGGTGACGCGCCAGGGCAGGGCGATCCCGCTCAGCCGGATGATGTCGCCGTCCTGGTCCGTGTAGTCCACGCTGCCGATGTTGCGCGATCCGCTCGCCGTGACCTCGTAGACCACGACCTGGCCCCCGGCCGTGGGCGCCGCGACACCGCCGGTCTTGGGCGCCGCCACGCCGCCGGAGCTGGCCGGGCCGCTGCTGACCGCGACGATCGGCTTCTCGCCCGCCGGCGCGGTGGTGGCTGCCCGGCGGGTCGGTGCCGCGGCAACCGCCTTGGAGCCGGCATCGACCGAGGGGGTCGGTCCCTGCGCGTCGTTGTCCTCGCCGGACCCGCCGCCGAACTGGTCGATGGCCAGCATCCCGGCGATGAACAGGGCGCAGGCCGCGAGCACGGCCACGATCCACCGGGTCGCC
>NZ_JBEZGQ010000945.1:0-3263 GCF_040650095.1 Actinoplanes sp. NPDC048791
TGGGTCACCAGGCCACCTGCGCGGGCCCCGGGGGGGGGGGGCGGTCGGCGGGTCGGTTTCGGTCACTGGCGGGGCGGGGGCTCCTCGCCCACGACGCGGGTGCGGTCGGCGTCGTCCGGGTTGTGGTGCGGGAGCGCCTGCGTCGGATCCGCATAGCCACCCGGCTGCTGCTGGGGCTGGCCGTAGGTCGGCGGCTGGCCGTAGGCGCCCGGTGCCTGCGGGTGGCCCGGCGCCGGGGCGAACGGTCCGGGCGGCGTGCCCGGCGCAGGCTGAGCCGACGCCGGCGGGGCCGAAGCGGGCGGCGCTGAGGCGGGCGGCGCCGAAGCGGGCGGAGCCGAGGTCGGCGTTCCCCACCCCTGCCCGGCCGGCGGCTGACCCCACTGGCCTGGCTGCTGAGGGCCGGGCTGCTGCGGGCCAGGCTGCTGCGGGCCGGGCTGGGCGTAACCGGGCTGGCCCGGCGGCGGCGCGAACCCGGGCTGACCGGGCTGCTGCGGGTAACCGGGCTGCCCGTACTGCTGCGGCTGCTGCTGCCACTGCTGCGGCTGGCCGTACATCCCGGGCTGGGCCTTCGGCTTCGGCGTGTAGAACAGGTTCCGCCAGATCAGGAACACCGCGTACGCCGCCGCGGCGAACACTGCCAGCCAGGCCGCGCGGACCAGGAACTCTTCGAACGCCACCCGGACGCTCCAGCCGGCGATCTTCACCAGCGCGATCAGGAAGCCGAAGATGATCGCGAAGAACGCCGCCACCGCATACTCCACCAGCGCGGCGATCGTGATCAGTTTGGCGTGCTTGTGCACCGGCTGGACCAGGGTCGCCAGCAGCACCGCCGCCAGGGGCAGGGCGATCAGCTCGATGTTGACGAAGCTGTAGAAGCTGTTCTGCACCCGGGTGAGGAAGTCCTGGCCCACCCCGGACGGGATCAGCCGGATCACCGCGACGAACAGCCAGATGGCGGGCGCCGCCACCAGGGCGTACGCGGTGAGGTCACGCAGCGGCCGGATCACCTGGGCAACCGGGCGCCCCGGGGGCTGTGCGGGCTGCGGCGGCGGTGTGCTGGTCACAGCTGAACTCCTGACACGGGAAGAGGGACACGGGATGGGAACACGGGGATGGGGACAAGCCGGCTCAGCCTAGACCCGATACGCACATCACACCCGCGCCCCGTGGGCCGCATATCCGGCCGGGGTGCGCAAGGATGGTCGGATGCGGATCGTGGTCCTGACCGGGGGGATCGGCGGCGCCCGGTTCCTGGTGGGCGTGCGCGCCCACGCGCGGAAGATCGGTGCCGACGTCACGGCGGTGGTGAACGTCGGTGACGACGTGCGCATGCACGGCCTGCAGATCTGTCCCGACCTGGACAGCGTGATGTACACGCTGGGCGGCGCAGCCGATCCCGAACGCGGCTGGGGCCGCGTCGGCGAGACCTGGGTCGTCAAGGAGGAGCTGGCCAAATATGCCGCCGAGCCGACCTGGTTCGGCCTGGGCGACAAGGACACGGCCACCCATCTCGTACGCACGACGATGCTGAACGCGGGCTATCCCCTGTCGGCGGTCACCGCGGCCCTGTGCGAGCGCTGGCAGCCGGGCATCACCATGCTCCCGGCCACCGACGACCGGCTGGAGACCCACGTGGTCGTGGAGGTCGAGGGCGAGCGCAAAGCCATCCACTTCCAGGAGTGGTGGGTGCGCTACCGCGGCGACGTGCCGACGCACCGTTTTGTCTTCGTGGGGGCAGAGGCGGCGAAACCGGCGGCCGGGGTGCTGGAGGCGATCGGGAACGCGGACGTCGTCCTGGTGGCGCCCAGCAACCCGGTGGTCAGCATCGCGCCCATTCTCGCCGTACCGCTGCTCAAGGAGGCCGTGCTGGACGGCCCGGCGCCGGTCGTCGGGGTTTCGCCGATCATCGGCGGCGCGCCGGTGCGCGGGATGGCCGACCGCTGCCTGGCGACGCTCGGCGTCGAGGTGAGCGCGGCCGGGGTCGGCGGCCTGTATGCCGGCCGCACCGACAACGGCCTGCTCGACGGCTGGCTGGTCGACACGACCGACGAGGGCACCACGATCCCGGGTGTGACGACCCGGGCGGTGCCGCTGTGGATGACCGACGAGGACAGGACGGCGACGATGGTCGCCGCGGCCCTGGAGCTGGCGGGGGTCGCCTGATGGACGGTCTCGAGGTGCTGCCGGTGCGCGGCATCGGCGACGTGACGGCCGGCGACGACCTGGCCGCGCTGATCACCACCAACGCGCCCTGGCTGCGCGACGGTGACGTCCTGGTGGTGACCAGCAAGATCGTGTCGAAGGCGGAGGGCCGGCTGGTCGAGGTCCCGGCCGACGGCCCGGAGCGCGAGGAGGCGCGGGAGCGGGCCCTGATGGCCGAGACCCGCCGGGTGGTCGCCCGCCGCGGGCCGACGGCGATCGTGCAGACCCACCACGGCTTCGTGATGGCGGCGGCGGGCATCGACGCGTCCAACGTCGACAAGACCCACCTGGTGCTGCTGCCGGCAGACCCGGACGCCTCGGCCCGCGCTCTGCGCGACGCCCTGCTCGAACGCGGCCTGCGGGTCGGCGTGATCGTGTCGGACACGATGGGCCGGGCCTGGCGCAACGGCCTGACGGACGTCGCGCTGGGTGCGGCCGGCATCGAGGCGTTCCGCGACCACCGGGGCGAGATCGACCCGTACGGCAACGAGTTGCAGCTCACGCAGATGGCCGTGATCGACGAGCTGGCCGGGGCAGGCGAGCTGGTCAAGGGCAAGTGCGACCAGGTGCCGGTCGCGGTGGTGCGCGGCTACCCCGGAGCGGGGGCGGACGAGGGTGCCGGCGCGGTCGCTCTGCTGCGCGACGCGGCCAGCGACATGTTCTCCTTGGGTACGGCGGAAGCCCAGGCAGCCGGCCTGCGCGCCGCGGCGACCCTCCCGGACTTCCCGGCTGCCGAGGTCCCGCGGGCAGCTGACGACGCGGCGATCAGCCGCGCGCTGACCACTGTGGCGGAATCGCTCGCCGAGGGCACGGCCGTGGAGACGACGTCGGAGGGCGTGCTGCGCTGTTCTCCCCCGGACGTGACGGCGGCCGGCCTGATGCGCTTCGGCGCCGACGTCCATCGGCTGCGGGCGGCCCTGTCCGCGGAAGCTCTGTCCTCGACCGTCACCTATGACGCCTCCACCGCGATCCTCACAGTCTCCCGAGCGTGACCAGCCTGCCCTCGCCCGACCGCCCGGCTGGCGTCCTCCCCGACCGCCCGGCTGGCGTCCTCCCCGGCG
>NZ_JBEZGQ010000946.1:0-3257 GCF_040650095.1 Actinoplanes sp. NPDC048791
GGGCGGGCGCCGCCCTCCGGCGGGCCGGCCAGCGACTGGGCGCCGGCCGCGAGCTCCGGGAACTTCGCGTCGAAGGCCGGGCGCTCGGAGCGGATCCGGGGCATCTTGTCGAAGTTGCGCAGCGGCGGCGGCGACGACGTCGCCCATTCCAGGGAGTTGCCGGCGCCCCAGGGGTCGTCGACGGTTACCAGTTGGCCGACCTTGTAGGACTTCCACACGTTGTAGATGAACGGCAGGGTCGAGGCGCCCAGGACGAACGAGCCGATTGTCGAGAACGTGTTCAGGAAGGTGAAGCCGTCGCTCGGCAGGTAGTCCGCGTACCGGCGGGGCATGCCTTCCGCGCCCAGCCAGTGCTGGACGAGGAACGTGGCGTGGAAGCCGAGGAAGGTCAGCCAGAAGTGGATCTTTCCGAGGCGGTCGTCGAGCATTCGGCCGAACATCTTCGGGAACCAGAAGTAGATGCCCGAGAACACCGCGAACACGATCGTGCCGAACAGCACGTAGTGGAAGTGCGCGATGACGAAGTACGAGTCCGAGACGTGGAAGTCGATCGGCGGGGCCGCCAGCAGCACGCCGGACAGACCGCCGAAGAGGAACGTCACGAGGAAGCCGATGGCGAACATCATCGGCGTCTCGAAGCTGATCTGCCCGCGCCACATCGTGCCGATCCAAACGAAGAACTTCATGCCCGTCGGGACCGCGATGAGGAAGCTCAGGAAGCTGAAGAACGGCAGCAGCACCTGGCCGGTGACGAACATGTGGTGCGCCCACACGCTCATCGACAGCGCGGCGATGAGCAGGGTCGCGCCGACCAGGCCCTTGTAGCCGAAGACCGGCTTGCGGCTGAAGACCGGGATGACCTCCGTGATGATGCCGAAGAACGGCAGCGCCACGATGTAGACCTCTGGGTGACCGAAGAACCAGAAGAGGTGCTGCCAGAGCATCGGGCCGCCGGTGTCCACGTCGAAGACGTGGGCGCCGAGCACGCGGTCGGCGGCCAGGGCGAACAGCGCCGCGGCCAGGAACGGGAAGACCATGATCACCAGGAGGCTGGTGACCAGGATGTTCCACGTGAAGATCGGCATCCGGAACATCGTCATGCCGGGGGCGCGCAGCGTGATGATCGTGGTGATGATGTTGACGCCACCGAGGATGGTGCCGAGGCCGGAGAGCGCCAGGCCGACGACCCACATGTTGCCGCCGATGCCCGGCGAGTGCAGCGAGTTGCTGAGCGGGGTGTACGCGAACCAGCCGAAGTCGGCCGCCCCACCCGGGGTAAGGAACCCACCGATCGCGATCGTGCCGCCGAACAGGTACAGCCAGTAGGCGAACGCGTTGAGCCGCGGGAACGACACGTCCGGCGCGCCGATCTGGATCGGCACCACGAAGTTGGCGAAGGCGAACACGATCGGCGTCGCGAAGAACAGCAGCATGATCGTGCCGTGCATCGTGAACAGCTGGTTGTACTGCTCCGGCGAGAGGAACTGCATGCCCGGGCGGGCCAGCTCCGATCGCATCAGCAGGGCCATGAATCCGCCGAGGATGTAGAACACGAAGGCGGTGATCATGTACATGATCCCGATCTGCTTCGCGTCCGTCGTCCGCAGGATCCGCGCGAGGGCCGAGCCCTTCACCTGCTGTCGCACCGGCCAGGGCCGGGTCACGATCGGCTTAGGCGCAACGGTCGTCACGGATAGCCTCCGGTGTCTCGTTCGTCCCACTGCGTACACCCGAGATGAAAGGCGTACCTCGCAGGCAGAATAGTCCCCCGCCGACCCCCGGCGGGCGCGGGGTGACCAAAGAGCACCCAGGTCTCAGAACGGCTCGACGAGTCCCCGGTACTGATCGGCGAAGATCCGTTGACCCCGCCTGCGCAGCATAGGGTCGCGCTCCGCCGGGGCGACGTCACGGGTCTGGTCGCGCTGGCGGGTGTGCTCGCGCACCTGGGCGCAGCGATCGTGTCTGCGCTGCTCAAAGGCCCGCAACGCAGCCGGCACGTCGTGCGGGGTGGCCTTGAGCACTTCGCCGAGCACGACGGCGTCCTCGAGCGCCATCGCGGCGCCCTGGGCCAGGGTCGGGGCGGTCGCGTGGGCCGCGTCGCCGACCAGCAGCACCGGGCCCTTCGTCCAGCCGTCCAGTACTACCTCGTCGGTGCGGGCGACCTGAACCTTCTCCAGTGCGGCGAGGACGGCCGGGACCGGCCCGCCGAAGCCGCCGAACAGCTCACGGACGCGGGCGCGCGGGTCCTCGGGGTTGGGGGTGCCCGCCTCGACCGTCTCGTCCGCGTGGACGTAGAGCCGGCGGCCGCCCATCGGCATCACGACGAACTGCGAGCGTTCGCCGAGCAGGCAGGTCCAGTCGCTGAGCGACGGGCCGCCGCTGACCACGCTGCGGTAGACGATCTGGCCGGTCGGGACCGCGGGGCCGCCGAGCCCCGCCTTGGCCCGGATCATGGAGCGCCGCCCGTCGGCCGCGACGACGAGGTCGTACTCGGCGATGGCGCCGTTGCCGAACTCGACCTTGGCCCCGCCGTCGACGATCTCCAGGTCGCGTACGGCGGTCTCGTAGCGCACCTCGCCGCCGACGCTGGTGAGCAGCACCTGCTGCAGGTCAGCCCGGGACAGCGCCCGGCTCTCGCCGACCCCCGCCCACAGCCCGGCCAGGTCGACCTCGAAGAGCAGGTCACCACTGGAGTCGTGGAAGACCTGCCGGAAGATGAGGTCGCCGAGCGGGCGCAGCGGTGCGTCGAGGCCTAGCTGCCGCATCGCGCGCGACGCGTTGCCGGGCAGGAAGATGCCGGCGCCGGGGACGGTGCTGGCCGGCAGCTCCTCGACCACGTCGGGCCGGAAGCCGGCGACTCTGAGCCCTCGGGCCGCCGCGAGGCCGCTGATGCCGGCGCCCACGACGAGGATGCGCAAGGTCATCGCAACAACGCCTCCGAGGGGTGGTCGATACGCGTCGGAGCCAAGACACTACAGGCCGCCACTGGAGCGCGAAACCCACGATCATGCTTGTGTCCGTTTTGTGCGAGACAGCGCAGCGCGCGGGCCGGCACGTCAGGCCACCAGCTCGCGCAGGGGCACACCCGCCAGCGCCTTGACGTCCCGGGAGAGGTGGGCCTGGTCGGCATAGCCCGCGGACACGGAGACGTCGGCGAACGGGCGGCCGGACCGGGCCAGCGCCACCGCCGTCTGCAACCGCAGGATCCGGGCGAGCGTCTTGGGGCCGTACCCGAAGGTGCTCCGGCATTTTCGCTG
>NZ_JBEZGQ010000947.1:0-3257 GCF_040650095.1 Actinoplanes sp. NPDC048791
CCCGGCCGGCCAGCAGCCGCATCAGGTGGATCCGCGACGGACCCTGGGCGTCCGGGACCAGCAGCACCGAGGTCTCGTCCGGGCCGGCCTCGGCGACCTGCAGGGTACGGGCGTCGAGCAGGTCGAGCACCGAGCGGGCGAACGGCTCGGGCACCAGCACCGCGGTGAGGGTCTGCGGCGGCACCCATTCCGCGCGTTCGGCCGCCGCGGTCACCACGTGCGCGGGCTCACCGGCCAGCAGGGCCTGGGCCAGGCGTTCCAGCAGGTGCCGGCGGACCCGGCCGGAGCTGGCCAGCTCGTCCGCGTGCCCGGCGACGCTGGCCGCGGACAGCTCGTCGATGTACGCGAACACCTGCTCGGCGAAGTGCGCGATGGTCGCCGAGTCCTGCCCGGCCCCGACGCTGATCGCCGCCAGCTCCCGCCAGGCCACCCGCGCCCCCAGCCGGTACGCCGCCAGCAGAGAGTCCAGGCTGCGCCCGTTGCGCGCCTCGCCGCGACCCAGCGCGTAGGCCGCCTCGAGCGCCGGGGTCAGCGGTGAGCCCCGCCCCTTGCCGGCCGAACGGGACACCAGGTTCAGGAAGGTGGCCAGCGCGGCCCGGACCGCCTTCTCGATCTGCGGGCCGAGCTCCCCGGCGAAGGCCTTCGCGTACGCCGGCACCCCCTCGGTGATGGCCTCCACGGTCTGGGTGGCGACCGCCGGGAGGGCGTGCCGCAGCGGGGCGGCCGCCTCGGCGGACAGGCGGAAGTCCTTCACATCGCTCACCGCGACCCCCTTTTGTTCGTAGCGAACAATAACCTGCCGTCAAATTCCCTTGACCGGGTCAGGCATTCGTGCCGAGATCACCGCAGGCTTGAGACATGGCGGTGACTCATACCCTGCGATCGGGTGCTTGGCGGGTCGTGGAGCTCCTCACGACACCGGTGGTGCCGGCTGACTACCTCGACGTGATCGCGCCCCTGCGCAACGCCGGCGTGCTGCGCGCCCGGATCGAGGCGGTACGGCCCGAGACCCGCGATGCGGTGACCCTGGTGCTGCGGCCCGGTCGCGGCTTCCGCCGGCCCGAGCCCGGCCAGTACGTCCGCCTCGGCGTCGACGTGGACGGCGTACGGCTGTGGCGCGCGTACTCGGTGACCAGCGCACCGGGCCGGCTGTCGGTGACCGTCAACGCCGTCAAGGACGGCGCGGTCAGCAACTACCTGATCCGCAACGCCCGGCGCGGCATGCTGGTGCACCTCGACCAGCCCGCCGGCGACTTCACGCTGCCGGCCACCCGACCCGCCAAGGTGCTGTTCGTGACCGCCGGCAGCGGCATCACCCCGGTGATGGGCATCCTCCGCAGCACCCTGCACGAGCTGGACGACGTCGTGCTGGTGCACTCGGCCCGGGAACGCGAGGCCGTCGTCTTCGGCGACGAGCTGCGCACGCTGGCCGCCGCGGGCCGGATCCGCTTCGTCGAGCGGCACACCGCCACCGCCGGCCGGATCGCCCCGCCCGAGCTGGCCACCCTGGTCCCCGACCTGGCCGAGCGGCACACCTGGGCCTGCGGGCCCAACGAGATGCTGGACGACCTGGGCGCGCACTTCGCCGAGGCCGGCATCACCCAGAACCTGCACGTCGAACGGTTCCGCCCGACCGTCATCGCCACCGGTGACGGCGGCAAGGTCACCTTCGGCCGCACCGGCACGGTCGTCGACGCCGACGGCAGCACGCCGCTGCTGGAGGCCGGCGAGGCCGCGGGTGTGCTGATGCCGTCCGGCTGCCGGATGGGCATCTGCTTCAGCTGCGTGCTGCCGATGACCGAGGGCGCCGTGCGCGACCTGCGCGACGGCTCGATCACCACCGCCGTCGAAGGCGACAACGTCCTGGTGCAGACCTGCGTGTCGGCCGCCGCCGGCAACTGCCACCTGGACCACTGAGACTCCGCTCCCGCTCCCCGCTCCAGCTCAGCTTCACAAAGAAACCGAGGACTGCCGTGACCACTCTGCAGCGCAAGCCGAAGAACCCGATCGCGCACCTGACCGCCGAGGACATCGAGGCCATCGGCCGCGAGCTGGACGCCCTGCGCGACGAGATCGTGGCCAGCCGCGGCGAACGTGACGCCCGGTACATCCGCCGGGTGATCACCACCCAGCGCCGGCTCGAGCTGGCCAGCCGCGCGGTCCTGCTCGTGTCGATCTTCCCGCCGGCCTGGCTGCTGGGCACGGCCGGCCTGTCGGTCGCCAAGATCCTCGAGAACATGGAGATCGGGCACAACGTCATGCACGGCCAGTGGGACTGGATGCGGGACCCGAAGATCCACTCGACCACCTGGGAGTGGGACAACGCCTCGCCGTCGGAGCAGTGGAAGCACTCGCACAACGAGCTGCACCACACGTATACCAACGTGATCGGCAAGGACAACGACCTCGGCTACGGCATCATGCGCGTCGACGAGCAGCAGCGCTGGCACCCGATCCATCTCGGTCAGCCGCTCTGGAACTTCGTCAACGCCTGCTTCTTCGAGTACGGCATCGCCGCGTACGACCTGGAGCTGGGCAAGAACCTCAAGACCAAGAAGCGCCGCCAGTCGCCGCAGTTCAAGGAGCGGCTCAAGCAGGTCCGCCGCAAGATCGGCAAGCAGATCCTGAAGGACTACGGCGTGCACCCGGCCCTGTCCGCGCTGACCGGCTCCTGGCTGACCACGATCGCCGCCAACGCGACGGCCAACCTGGTCCGCAACCTGTGGACCCACTCGGTGATCATGTGCGGTCACTTCCCGGAGGGCGTGGAGACCTTCGAGCGCACCTCGATCGAGGGCGAGACCCGCGGCGAGTGGTACCTGCGCCAGATGCTCGGCTCGGCCAACATCGACGGCAACCGGGCGATGCACATCATGACCGGCAACCTGTCGTACCAGATCGAGCACCACCTGTTCCCGGACCTGCCCAGCAACCGGTACCAGGAGATCGCGCCGCAGATCCGCGACCTGTTCCAGCGCTACGGGCTCTCGTACACCAGCGGCTCGCTGCCCCGGCAGGTCGGCTCGGCCTGGTACAAGGTCTTCCGGCTCTCGCTGCCCAACCGCGGCGAGGCCAAGGCCCTCGCCGACGGCCCGCGCCCGGCCAGCGGCCGCAAGGTGAAGGCAACCCGCTGGCAGCGCCCGGCCACCGAGACCCAGACCGAGCCCGTAGCTGTGAACTCCTGACCCGTACGGCCTAGGCTGGTCCGGTGAGCAACGTGGTGACCAACTGGGCCGGCAACATCACCTTCGGCGCCC
>NZ_JBEZGQ010000948.1:0-331 GCF_040650095.1 Actinoplanes sp. NPDC048791
GCGCAGGTTGGCCCCGAGCCGCCGGCCCACCTCGGTGAGCACGGCGTCGCCGACGTCGTGCCCGCGCATGTCGTTGACGTTCTTGAAGCCGTCCAGGTCGAGGCCGACCAGGACCCGGGCCCGCTCGCGGACCGGCGGTTCGCGCAGCGCCCGGACCAGGCCGCGCCGGTTGGCCAGCCCGGTGAGCGGGTCGGTGTGGGCGAGCTCGCGGAAGTGCGTCTCGCGCTGGCGCAGCCGCAGGGTGTGCCGCTTGACGTCGGCCAGGGCCAGATACTGGCGGGCGACCAGCGCGAAGCCCTCGATGCTCACGCCGAGGAAGCCGAAGACGTCG
>NZ_JBEZGQ010000948.1:341-3250 GCF_040650095.1 Actinoplanes sp. NPDC048791
CGGCAGGATGTCGTCCACCCACTGCTTCACGTGCGCCTGGCCCATCCGCAGGGTCACGCCCTTGTCGAAGAGGTCGACGGCCAGGTGGTAGCCGAACGCGGCGACCAGGGCGGACATCGGCACGAAGGCGTACCCGGTGTTGCGCTGGGTGACGTCGCCGACCACCTCGACCGGCCGGTCGGCGATCTTGACGGCGCGGGCCACCACGACCAGGCCGCCGGGCAGCAGCACGGCGCCGAGCAGCACGACCCCGGCCCAGCCGCGGCAGATGCCCGCGGACAGCGCGGTGGCGGCCAGGGCCACCAGGCTGACTCCGGCGGCCACCCGGACGGTGACGTGCCGCGGCCGGTGGGCGTGCATGGCGAGCACCGCGGTCAGACCGAGAGCGATCACCGCGACTCCCGCGGGCAGCAGCATCGACAGGCACCGCGCGGGGGTCTGATCGCCGAGCAGCCGGGTCGGCTGGGAGACCAGCACCCAGCCCACGAACCACAGCGCGGCCGCGACGACGAAGCCGTCGAGCAGGTGCCGGACCGCCGCGCCCGGGCTCTCCGCCGCGCCCGGCAACATCAGCGTGCCGACCAGCAGCGTCAGGGTGCCCAGGGCCATCGCCACGGCGACGGCCGAGGCGAGCCGGACCGGGGCGTGCACCAGGAAGAGGCTGCTGAGCAACCCGGCGAGCGCGGCGGCAGTGGCTATCGCGGCGCCCGCGGCGAGCAGCAGATGGGCCCGGCGGGCAGCACCGGTGTGCTTACGGCCGGAGTTGGCCAGGAGGGCGACAGCCGGGACCGCGACCACGAGGCTCGCCAGCCCGGCCAGCTCCACGCCGGACGGTGAGTGCACGGGAACACTCTGCCGTACCGGAGCGCATTTCGGGACCCGACCGATCGACCGGTTTCGAACCGCAACACATGATCGCGTCCCGCGCAGTGGACTGGGTGTCGCCCGGCACAGGCGCGGTCCTTACCCGCGGTGGCAGTATGTAGTAATGCCTGAGCTGCGCTCCCGGACCTCGACCCACGGTCGGACGATGGCCGGCGCGCGCGCCCTGTGGCGCGCCACCGGCATGACCGACGACGATTTCGGCAAGCCGATCGTCGCCATTGCCAACAGCTTCACCCAGTTCGTGCCCGGTCACGTCCATCTCAAGGACATGGGCGGTCTGGTCGCCGACGCGGTGTTCGAGGCCGGGGGAATCGGGCGCGAGTTCAACACCATCGCGGTGGACGACGGCATCGCGATGGGCCACGGCGGCATGCTCTACTCGCTGCCCAGCCGCGAGCTGATCGCCGACGCGGTGGAGTACATGGTGAACGCGCACTGCGCCGACGCCCTGGTCTGCATCTCGAACTGCGACAAGATCACCCCGGGCATGCTGATCGCCGCCCTGCGGCTCAACATCCCGACGGTCTTCGTCTCCGGCGGCCCGATGGAGGCCGGCAAGACCGTCGCCATCGAGGGCGTGGTGCACGAGAAGCTCGACCTGGTCGACGCGATGAGCGCCAGCGCCAACGAGAACGTCACCGACGCCCAGCTCGACACCATCGAGCGCTCGGCCTGCCCGACCTGCGGCTCCTGTTCCGGCATGTTCACCGCCAACTCGATGAACTGCCTGACCGAGGCGATCGGCCTGGCCCTGCCGGGCAACGGCTCGACGCTGGCCACCCACGCCGCCCGCAAGGCCCTGTTCGAGCGGGCCGGTTCGCTGATCGTCGACATCGCGAAGCAGTACTACGAGAACGACGACGAGAGCGTGCTGCCGCGGGCCATCGCCAGCCGCGACGCCTTCGAGAATGCGGTCGCCCTGGACGTGGCGATGGGCGGCTCGACCAACACGGTGCTGCACCTGCTGGCCGCGGCCCGCGAGGCCGAGCTGGACTTCAGCGTGGCCGACATCGACGCGGTGTCGCGCCGGGTGCCGTGCCTGTCCAAGGTCGCGCCGAACAGCCCGAAGTACCACATGGAGGACGTGCACCGCGCCGGTGGCATCCCGGCGCTGCTCGGCGAGCTGAACCGCGGCGGCGCTCTGCGGCAGAACGTGCGCTCGGTGCACTCCCCCGACCTGACCAGCTGGCTGGAGACCTGGGACATCCGCAGCGGCAAGGCGAGCGAGGAGGCGCTGGAGCTCTTCCACGCCGCGCCGGGCGGGGTGCGCACCACCCAGCCGTTCTCGACGACGAACCGCTGGGCGACGCTCGACACGGACGCGGCCGGGGGCTGCATCCGCTCGGTCGAGCACGCGTACACGGTCGACGGCGGCCTGGCGATCCTCTTCGGCAACCTCGCGCCCGACGGCTGCGTCGTCAAGACCGCCGGCGTGGCCGAGGAACTGTGGAAGTTCAGCGGCCCGGCGCGCGTCTTCGAAAGCCAGGACGCGGCCGTCGACGGCATCCTCGGCAAGCAGGTCCTGGCCGGCGACGTGGTGGTGATCCGCTACGAGGGACCCCGCGGCGGGCCGGGCATGCAGGAGATGCTCTACCCGACCTCGTTCCTGAAGGGCCGCGGCCTGGGCAAGGCGTGCGCGCTCATCACGGACGGCCGGTTCTCCGGCGGAACCTCGGGCCTGTCCATCGGGCACGTCTCCCCGGAGGCGGCGTCCGGCGGGCTGATCGCCCTGGTCGAGACCGGCGACGAGATCACCATCGACATCCCCGGCCGCACGATCACCCTGAACGTCTCGGACGAGGAGCTGGCCCAGCGCCGGCACGCCGAGGAGCGCCGGCCGAAGCCGTACACCCCGGCCGACCGGCAGCGCCCGGTCTCGGCGGCGCTGCGCGCCTACGCCTCGATGGCGACCAGCGCGAGCGACGGCGCCTACCGCAAGGTCCCCGAATAATCCGGTACGGGGTCAGCGAACAGCAGAAGCAGCACCGGCCGACCGGCCGCCACGCACCGAGCTTCGTGCGTGG
>NZ_JBEZGQ010000949.1:0-3249 GCF_040650095.1 Actinoplanes sp. NPDC048791
CGCGCGGCAGGACGTCGGCGACCTCCGCCAGCATGGTCAGGTCCACGTCGGCGATCGCGGCCAGTCCCGCCAGCGCCTCGCTGCCCGCCTGCACCGCGAGGGTGGGACGGCTCCGCAGCAGCGGGTACAGATGGTCCGGCCCGACGTGCGGCCACCGGGCGGCGGCTGCGATCAGGAAGGTCAACGGTCGCTGCGGGTCGACAGTTGTCAGCACCGCGGCCAGCCGCGACCCGGACCAGGGCCGCCCCTCGGGACCGCCGGTCAGGGTGAGCGCGAGATAGTCCTCGGCGAGCCGGTCGGGCAGCAACGGCTGCAACACCCGGGACGACGGGTAGCAGACGCCGTGGTCCTGCAGGATCCGCACGGCCGGCATCTCCTGCTCGACCCCGGCCAGGAGATCCCTTCCCTCGTCGTCCGGCAGCGCCCCGGTGAGAGCGGCCGTGAAGACCGTCCGGGCCATGACGCTGGGCGGGGTCGCGAAGTCGAGGCCGCGGACGGCGCCCTCGTGGAGCCGGGTCCACTGCAGATGCTCGCGGTCGAGCACGTACTGGGTGTGCCTGGCCGGATCGGTCTCCGGTCGCGCGTCGTTGGCCCGCGCGTCCACCTCGACCAGGGCGGCCAGGTGCACGGCCAGGGTCAGCCCGAAGCGTTCACCGTCGAGATTCACGCTGGGGCCCGGTGGGGGAGAGACGTCATGCACGCGGGCGAAGGCGTTGCGGGCGGCGGCGTACATCGCCGGCCGGTCGGAGGCCGGGAGCGCTGCGAGCTCCATGCAGGAGGTGGCGGCCGCGACTGCCGGTCGCCCCAGCTCGCTCCGCAGGGCCCGCCAGTTGGTCGCGCCGCGCCCGGCCAGCAGGATCCGGGTACGCACCCCCGGACGGTGCAGCAGCGCGTTGCGGGAGAGCCAGAGCAGCGAGGTCAGCGGCCAGCGGTCGGCGTAATCGACCAGCACGAGAACGCCCTCGGACTTGTCCGTACGCAGGTCCTGGCTGCCCGGCGACGGCATGATCGCCCCGACGCCCTGGCCGGCGACGACCACCTTCCAGCCCGTGGCCCGGGCCTGCTCGGCGACGTCCTCGAGCAGCCTGGTCTTGCCCTGGCCGCCCGGGCCGGAGAGCCAGCGCACCGCCAGCCGGCCGGGCGACCCGAGCCACTCCCGCAGGCCGGCCCGCTCGGCTTCGCGCCCGGTGAACGGGACCAGGCCGGAGCGGGCGTCCAGCATGCGGCTGGGCAGCTCGCGCAGCCATCCCGGGTCCGGCGGCGGCGTCGGCCGGAACTCCTCCAGCAGGTAGAGCGGGGACCCGTCGCCGAAGACGTGCAGATCCGCGCCGACCACGCCGTACGCGAAGCCGGCCGAGGCGACGACCGTCTGTTGGGGTGCACTCACCATGGGCCCTCCGGGTCCGGCCACCCGTGACAGTCCCCTATGGGTCTACCGAATCTCTTCCGGCGCCCGCCGGGCAGGATCGTGCCACGGGACACCGGGGACGGGCACGGGATCGATAGGCTGCAGTGACCGCCTGTTGATGTCCGGGCCGGTGACCGGGGAGGTGTTGGGCGATTCTCGACGTGGTTGAGCTGGTCGTCGTGGTGTCCGGTGGGGCCCGGGCCGCCGTCTCGTTCTCCGCCCGCGAGGCCGGACCCACCGCGGTGATCGCCGACGCGCCGGCCGCCACGGCGCTGGCCCGGACGGTGGCCGGCCTGGCCCAGCCGCTCTCCGGGCGGGTCCTGGTCGGCGACCGCGACGTCACCGAGCTGCCGCCCGGCCGCCGGCAGATCGGGTACGTGCCCCGCGGCGGAGCCCTCCTGCCGCATCTCACCGTCCGGCAGAACATCGAGTATCTGGTCTGGCGGCAGGAGTCGGTCCGCGAGATCGTCCGCGGCTGGGCGTCCACGTTGATCTACCAGCTCGAGCTCGGGCCGGTGCTGGAGCAGCGGCCGCACGAGATCACCGCGCAGCAGCGGATGCGCGGCGCCCTGGCCCGGGCGGTGGTCTCGATGCCCGAGGCGCTGGTCCTCGAACGCCCCGATCCCGCCGTCTGCGGCCCGCTGGACGACCTGCTGGCCCGGATCGAGTCGCCGGTCTCCGCCGCCCCGGCCACGGTGGTCTTCGGTGATCGGCAGGCAGCACCCGAGGGCGCCCTGACCGTGGCGGTGACGCCGTGACGAGCCGGCGCACCGTCCTGGGTGGAGCACTCGGCGCCGTCGTCGCCGGGGCCGGCGGCTGCGGCCGGTCCCCGCGGCCGGTGCAGGTCGCCGTGGTCTGGAGCGGCGGGGAACTGGTCCGGTTCCGCGAGGTCGTCCGGCAGTATCCGCAGCCGGTCGACGTGATCAGCACCCGCAACGACATCGACGCCTTCCTCAGCGCCCGCTACCGGGCCGGCAACCAGCCCGACGTGGCGATCGTGCCGCAGATCAGCCTGATCGCCGACTACGCCCGCCGGGGCTGGCTGCAACCGGTGCCGCAGCAGGTGACGCAGCGCTTCGCCGACCAGTGGCGGGCCATGGTCACCGTGGACGGCCGGCAGTACGGCGCCTGGGTGAAGGCCGCGCACAAGTCGCTGGTCTGGTACCACCCCGACCGCCTGCCCGCACCGCCCGCCACCTGGGCCGAGTTCGTGTCGCTGGTCCGCGGTCTGGCCGCCGCCGGCCGGCCCGCACAGCTGGCCGTCGGTGCGGCGGACGGCTGGGTCCTCACCGACTGGCTGGAGAATCTGCTCATCGGCTTCGCCGCGGACGGCGAATACCAGGGCCTCGTCGACGGCACCGTGCCGTGGGACGGCCCGCTGGTGCGCACCGCGCTCACCCAGCTCGCCACCGTCTGGTCGGTCCCCGGCGCGTTCCCGGACGGGATCGGCCGCGCCCTGATCACCCAGAACGAGGAATCGGTCATCCAGGTGGCCGAGGGCCGCGCCGCGATGATGGTCGAGGGGGACTTCGTCGCCGCCGTCGCGGACAGGTTCCGCCCGGCCGGGGCGCCGGCCCTGTCAGCCGCCCGGTTCCCGGCCGGGCCCCGGGCGTTACCGCT
Organism: Actinoplanes sp. NPDC048791; assembly: GCF_040650095.1. Lineage (NCBI taxonomy): Bacteria > Bacillati > Actinomycetota > Actinomycetes > Micromonosporales > Micromonosporaceae > Actinoplanes > Actinoplanes sp. NPDC048791. The sequence goes on from NZ_JBEZGQ010000949.1 coordinate 3,029, forward strand.
GCTGGTGGCCGGGGACGCCGCGATGGTGTTCGCCGGATCGAGCGCCGGTGGTGAGCTGGTGGAGTGGCTGACCCGGCGGGATTCGTTCCGGCCGTGGATCACCGCCGGCGGCTACCTGTCGCCGAACACCCTGATCCTGCCGGACGCGTACGGGCCGGCAGCGGCCCGCGCGGCCGAGCTGCGCGATCCCGCCGGTGCGCTCCAGTTCGACCTGTCCGATC
>NZ_JBEZGQ010000950.1:0-3247 GCF_040650095.1 Actinoplanes sp. NPDC048791
CAGTCCACGACCAGGTCGGCGGCGATCGTCTCACCGGTGTCGAGCACCACCCCGGCGACCGCCTCGGCGGAGCCGGCCAGGGTGCTGACCGCGGCGCCGTGGCGGATCGTCACGTTCGGGTCGGCGGCGACCAGGTCACGCAGGGTCGCCTCCAGCCGGGGGCGGCTCACGGAGGTGAGGTGATGTCCGGTCGGGATCCGGCTGCGGCGCCGGCCGAACCGGTAGTTGCACAGTCCGGAGCCCAGGTCGATGCGGCTGGCGCCGTGATCGGTCAGGGCGTCCTCGAGGCCGGGGAACAGCTCGGTCAGCACCCGCAGCCCGGAGATCAGCAGGATGTGCCCGTGCGCGCTCTGCGGCACCCCGCGCCGCGGCACCCCATCGGCCGGCAATGTGTCCCGGTCGAGGACCGTGACCTGCGCGTACCGCCGGCTCAGCACCCGTGCGACGGCAAGCCCACCGATGCCGGCCCCGATAACCACCGCTCTGCCGTCCATGGTGGAGAGCCTAAAGCAGCGGCCCGATCGCCTCCTCGATCGCGGCGCGCAGGGCGCGGCCCCCGACGACCGCGCGGGTCTGCTCGATCACCGGGGCCAGGAAGACGTCCGGTCCCGGTTGCCCGGCGAAGCCCTCCAGGGCGGCGACCGCCGCACGACCGGCCGGTGACGGGCTCAGCGGCGCCCGCAGCTGCAGGCCCCGCGTCGCGGCCAGCAGTTCGACGGCGAGCAGGCTGGTCAGGTTGTCCAGGACCGTACGCAGCTTCTTCGTCGCGGCCCAGCCCATCGACACGTGGTCCTCCTGCATCCCGCTGGTGGGCAGGGAATCCACCGAGGCGGGCGCCGCGAGCCGCCGGTTCTCCGCGACGATCCCGGCCGCCGTGTACTGGGCGATCATCAGGCCCGAGTTCACCCCTGCGTCCGGGGTCAGGAACGGCGGCAGCGTGCGGTTGCGGGTCACGTCGAGCAGCCGGTCGACCCGGCGCTCGGCGATCGCCCCGACCTCGGCGGCGGCGATGGCCAGGAAGTCGGCGGCGAAGCCGAGCGGCGCGCCGTGGAAGTTGCCGGTGGACTCCACCCGGCCGTCCTGGAGCACGACCGGGTTGTCGACCACGGACCGCAGCTCGCGGCCGGCGGTGGTCCAGGCGAACTCCAGCGTGTCCCGGGCGGCCCCGGCGACCTGCGGCGCGCAGCGCATCGAGTACGCGTCCTGCACGGCGTGGGCCAGGTCGTCACGGTGCGAGTCCATGATCGCCGAGTCCTGCAGCAGCCGGTGGATGTTGGCCGCCGAGTCGGACTGCCCGGGGTGCGGCCGGATCGCGTGCAGCTCCGGCAGGAACGGCCGTTCGGAGCCGAGCATCGCCTCGATCGCCAGCGCCGCCGTCACGTCCGCCATCGTGAACAGGTGCCGGGCGTCCTCGATGGCCAGCAGCAGCATGCCGAGCATGCCGTCGGTGCCGTTGATCAGCGCCAGGCCCTCCTTGGCGGCCAGCGTCAGCGGCTGCAGCCCGGTGCCGTGCAGGGCGTCGGCGGCGGCCATCCGGGAGCCGTCCTTGCCCAGCACCCAGCCCTCGCCGAGCAGCACCAGCGCGCAGTGGGCCAGCGGCGCCAGGTCACCGGAGGCGCCCAGCGAGCCGTGCTCGGGGACCCACGGGGTGATGTCGTTGTTGAGCAGGTCGACGAGTCCCTGCGCGAGCACCGGCCGTACCCCGGACAGGCCCAGGGCCAGCGAGCGCACCCGCAGCAGCATCATCGCCCGCACCACCTCGCGGGGCATGGGCGCGCCGATGCCGGCGGCGTGCGAGCGGATCAGCGCGTGCTGCAGCTCGGCCCGGCGCTCCGGGGCGATCGAGGTGTTGGCCAGCGCGCCGAAGCCGGTGGAGACGCCGTACACCGGGCGGCCGGAGGCCTCGATGGTGTCGACGATGGCCCGGCTGCGGGCCATGGCCGCGTAGGTGGCCTCGGAGATTTCGACCCGGGCGTCGTGCCGGGCGACGGCGAGGACATCGGCGGGGTTGATGCCGGTGGGTTCGACTGAGACGGTCATTGGGGCACTCCGTTGTGCAGCACTGTGCTGATGAGCGGAACACCCGGCCGGTAGGCCAGGTGCAGATACGAGGGCGCGTCGAGGACGGCCAGGTCGGCGCGGGCGCCGGGGCGCAGCACGCCGATGTCGTCGCGGCGCAGGGCCCGGGCGCCACCCGCGGTCGCGGCCCAGAGGGCCTCGGCGGGCGTCATGCGCATTTCCCGTACGGCCAGAGCCAGGCAGAAGGGCATCGACGACGTGTACGACGACCCGGGGTTGCAGTCGGTCGCCAGCGCCACGGTCACCCCGGCGTCGAGCAGCCGGCGGGCATCCGGGTACGGCGACCGCGTCGAGAACTCGGCCCCGGGCAGCAGCGTCGCCACCGTCCCGGACCCGGCGAGGGCGTCCACGTCAGCGTCGCCGAGATGCGTGCAGTGGTCGGCGCTGGCCGCACCGAGCTCGACCGCCAGCCGTACGCCCGGCCCGGGAACGAGCTGATTGGCGTGCAGACGCGGTGTCAGCCCGGCGGCGGCACCGGCGGTCAGGATCTCCCTGGTCTGGTCAGCGTCGAAGGCTCCGCGGTCGCAGAACACGTCGATCCACTTCGCGTGCGGTGCGGCCGCGGCGAGCATCGGCCCGCAGAGCAGCCGCACGTAGCCGTCCGGGTCGTCGGCGTACTCGGCCGGGACGACGTGCGCGCCGAGGAACGTGGTCTCGTCCGAGAGTTCCCGCGCGAGACGCAGGCTGCGGGCCTCGTCCTCGACGGTCAGGCCGTAACCGCTCTTGATCTCGATGGTTGTCGTGCCCTGCCGCCGGGCCTCATCCACCAGCCGGCGCGCCCCGGCCCGCAGCGTGTCGTCATCGGCCGCGCGGGTGGCGGCGACCGTGGTGCGGATGCCGCCTCCGGTGTAAGGCTCGCCGTTCATCCGGGCCGCGAACACAGCGGCCCGGTCGCCGGCGAAGACGAGGTGGGCGTGGCTGTCCACGAAGCCCGGGATGACCGCGGCGCCGCCGGCGTCGAGGCGTTCGTCGGCCGCGGGCGCGTCGCGCATCGGGCCGGCCCAGGCGATCCGATCGCCCTCGACGACCACGGCGGCGTCGGTCAGGACGCCCAGCTCGGGATCGTTGGTGACCAGCTCACCGATGTTCGTCATGACCAGGCTCAGGCCGGGTTTCCCGCTCGCCGGCTCGCCGCCGGTGGGGTCGCTCATGTCAGGGCCTCCCGCAG
>NZ_JBEZGQ010000951.1:0-3239 GCF_040650095.1 Actinoplanes sp. NPDC048791
CGCTGGAGCTGACCCCGGGCGCGGTGAGCCAGGTGGAGCGCCGGCTGGAGGGGGCAGGTGTCCGGTCGCTGGTCGTGCGGGACGGCCGCGGCTCGGGGGTCTCCGCCGCCGGCGAGGTGCTGCTGGCCCGGGCCCGCCGGATCCTCGCCGTCGGCGGTGAACCGCGAGCCGCGGCCGTCCCGCTCGACCAGCGTGCGGTCCAGTGCCGCCTCCAGCCGGCGCACGTGCTGGCTCACCGCGCCCTGGGTCAGGTGCAGCGAGGCCGCGGCCCGCTGGAAGCCGCCGCAGTCCGCGACCGCCACGAAGCTGCGCAACGGCGCGATCCCCAGCATCCTACTCATCCCATGAGCTTACTAGGAATTGGATGAGCTGCCGTGATGGATTCCCATCACGTTCTTTCGTTGGACGGCGCGGCGCGGGCCTGCCGATACTCCTCACCATGCCCCGGAGAAACCTCAAGCTCGGCGCCGTCCTCATGGGGGTCGGTGGACCGGGCCAGCACGACACCTGGCTCAGCCCCGAGATCCCCGGCGACGCCAGCGTCGACATCCGCTGGTACATCGCCCGGGCCCAGCAGGCGGAGGCGGCGAAGTTCGACCACGTCTTCATCGTGGACAGCCAGTTCATCACCCCGGACTCGCCGCACCACTACCTCAACCGCCTCGAACCGCTCACCCTGCTGTCGGCGGTCGCCGTGCACACCTCGCACATCGGGCTGGTCGGCACGCTGACCACCTCGTACAACGACCCGTTCAACGTGGCCCGGCGGCTCGCCTCGCTCGACCTGATCAGCGGCGGCCGGGCCGGCTGGAACGTGGTGGCCACCGGCGACGGCGGCACGGCCGGCAACTACGGGCGCGCCGAGCACTACGACTACGCCACCCGCTACGGCCGGGCCCTGGAACACGTGCGGGTGGTCCAGGGACTGTGGGACTCGTACGAGGACGACGCGTTCCCGCGCGACAAGCAGGGCGGCGTCTTCTTCGACCGGTCCCGGCAGCACGTGCTGGACCACCGGGGCGAGCACTTCTCGGTCGCCGGGCCGCTGAACATCCAGCGCTCGCCGCAGGGCCAGCCGGTCATCTTCCAGGCCGGCGACTCGGACGAGGGCCGCGACCTGGGTGCGGGCATCGCCGACGCCATCTTCACCCACGCGCAGACCGTCGAGCAGGGCCAGGCGTTCGCCACCGACATCCGGGCCCGCGCCGCCGCCCAGGGCCGCGACCCCGAGAATGTGCTGATCGTCCCCGGCATCAGCCTGATCATCGGTGACACCGACGAGCAGGCCCGCGAGAAGGAACGCCAGTCGCTGGCCGGCAAGGACTTCCACCGCGCGCTCAAGGAACTGGGCCGCCCGTTCGGCTGGCACGACTTCACCCAGTACGACCTCGACGCGCCGTTCCCGGAGGTCGGCCACCTCGGCGCGCTCAGCTTCAAGACCCAGGCGGAGCAGATCACCCGGCTGGCCCGGGAGAACGGCTTCACCTTGCGCCAGACGGTGCAGCACTCGCTGGAGTCGCGGCGCTCGCCGTTCGTCGGCTCCGCGCTGACGGTCGCGAACGAGATCCAGCGCTGGTACGAGGCCGGGGCCTTTGACGGCATCAACGTGACGGTGACCGTACCCAGCGAATTCGCCCTGTTCACCGACCGGGTGCTGCCGATCCTGCGGGAGCGCGGCGTGGTCCGACGTGAGTACGAGGCCACCACCCTGCGCGGCAACCTCGGCCTGCCGATCCCGGAGAACGTGCATACGGCGGCCCGCCGCCTTTCCCCGGCCGGCCAACCTTCCCCGGCCGGCCAGCCCGGCCTGGTCCGGGGCCGGGCGTGAACACCACTTCGCGCTTCCGGCTCGGCTTCCTCACCCACGTGCAGGGTCGTGGCGACCTGGCCACCACCTACCGCGACGCCCAGGAGCTGTTCGTCGTGGCCGACGAACTGGGCTTCGACGTCGGCTGGGTGGCCCAGCACCACATCCCGCTCGGCGGCGGGGGACTGTCGTCGCCGTGGCCGTTCCTCGCCCACGCGGCCGCCCGGACCCGCCGGATCCGGCTCTCCACCGCGATCACCATCCTGCCGCTGGAGAACCCGATCCGCCTGGCCGAGGACGTGGCGGTGGTGGACGCGCTCAGCGGCGGACGGGCCGAGATCGGCGTGGGCAGCGGCGCCGGCCCGGAGGAGTACGCGGCCTTCGGCGCCGACTTCGACCAGAAACGCGAGCTGACCACCGCCGGCCTGGCCACCCTGCGCCGGGCCTTGTCGAATGAAGAGCTCGGCACGTCCGGCTTCTCGATCCAGCCGCCGGCGGGCGACTTCACCGACCGCATCTGGCAGGGCGTGTTCAGCGCCGCCGGAGCCCGGCACGCGGCCGCGGCCGGCACCAACCTGCTGCTCAACCGGGCCACCTACGGCTACGAAGAACCGACCGACGTGATCCAGCGCCCCTGGGCGGACGAGTTCCTGGCCGCCTGGGACCGCCCGCACCAACCCCGGATCGGCCTGTCCCGCTTCATCTTCCCGGCGCGGGACAAGCGCACCGCCCTGGCCCAGATCGGCGACGGCGTCCGGCGGGCCACCGAGGGCTTCGTGCGGCGGGGTGCCTTCCCGGCCGGGCTCGGCATCGAGGATCAGCTGCGCCGCTTCCACGCCTTCCACGGCCACCCCGACGAGATCATCGCGGGGCTGCAGGCGGAACGGGTGCTGCCGGTGGCCACCGACCTGATCGCCCAGTTCAACCCCGGCATCCCGGACCGCGACGCGGCGATCCGAGCCCTGGAACTCATCGCGACCGAGGTGGCGCCCGCCCTCGGCTGGAAACCGAAGGTGGACTGACATGACCGGCTACCGCGACTTCGCCGCGCCCGAGGGGGTCCGGGTCCGTGGCACGGTGCTCGTGCTGCCCGGCCGGGGCGAAAGCCAGGCGGGGTACGGGCGCTTCGGTGCCCGGCTGGCCGCCGACGCGTATCAGGTGCGGGTGCTGCCGCCCTCGGCCGACCTCTCTGTGGTTGACACTGCACTGAAGGAGGCGGTGAGCAGCATCGATCTCGTGCGCCCGCTGGTGCTGGCCGGGGCCGACGTGGGTGCGGCGGTTATCGCCGCGCTGGTGGCACGGTCGTCGGCCGAGGAGACGTGGTGGCCGGACGCCGTGGTGCTGGCCGGGTTGCCGGGCTACGGCGGGCGGCAGGGTGGGGGATGGGACGAGGAGCTCGACGTCCGTACCCACTGCCCGGTGCACCGCGGCG
>NZ_JBEZGQ010000952.1:0-3239 GCF_040650095.1 Actinoplanes sp. NPDC048791
GCGCTGGTCGCGACGGTCCCGGTGGTGCTCACGACCATCCGGTACGCGGGAGCGGCGTACCTCGCGTACCTGGGCATCAGAGCCCTGCTGGCAGCGGCCCGCCCCACCGCGACCGGTCCGGGCGCCGCGCCGGGGTCGACCGGCGGGGCGTTCCGGGACGGGCTGCTCTGCAACGCCCTCAATCCCAAGGCGGCAGTCTTCTTCCTGGCGCTGCTGCCGCAGTTCCTCCCCGCGCATCCCGGCACCCTCGACACGCTCACCCTCTCGCTGCTCGCCGTCGCGGTCACACTGCTGTGGTTCTGCACGGTGGCGAATCTGGTGGCGGTGTTCCGGCGGGTGTTCGACCGGTCCGGGGTGCGCCGGGCGCTCGACGGGCTGAGCGGCGCGGCCCTGCTCGGCCTGGGCGCCCGCCTGGCCCGGGGGCTGTGACTCAGCAGTATTTCTTGAAGTCGCGGTATTCCAGGATGTAACACCGCTCGACCGGGTTCGGCCGGTACGCGATCACCTTCTCCGTCATCCGGAATCCGATCCGCAGGTAGAACGCCAACGCTCGGGCGTTGTTCTCGTGGACGCCGAGCGTCAGCCGCGAGACGTCGATGTGCTGTTCCGCGAAACGGACCGCGGCCTCGACGAGCCGGGCACCGAGGCCGGTCGGTCCGCGGTGTCCGGCACGGACGAAAACGGCATGGAGGTGCGCGTGGTCGGGAACCTCCACCAAGGGCTCGACACTCGCCGATCCCACCCAGTCGTTGTTCCGATCACAGGCGATGAAGGTCGCGCCATCGTCGGAGGTCCCCTCGACAGCCGCTCGCTCCTGCCAGTAGCCGTCGGGGTGGGCGGCCAGTTCGGCGTACGAGGAGCTGAAGGCCGTGGGGGTGTCACGCACCGCCTCGAGCCTGATCGTCCGGAGCTCCCGCCATTCTCCGGCCGTCATCCGCCGGACGAGATGGGTCGTCGTCGACAAGGCTGTCCGGCCTCCTTCCGCATCGGTCCGATCGCCGGCAGTGATCGTAGGAGGGCCACGCTGAGTCCCAGCTGAGGCTCAGCGGGCCCGGATCAACGTGACACCCGGCCGCGGCCACCGGAGCCTGGGCGCCCTACGCGGTCGCCGGCCGGTACCGCACGTCCACCTCGGCCGTCGGGTCGTCGGCGCCGACGCGGTGCAGATAGATCGGGCGGCCGCCGGCGTGGTCGTAGAGCCGGATGCCGTCACCCAGCAGTACCGGCGCGATGTGCAGGTCGATCTCGTCGATCAGGCCACGCTGGAGCAGCTGGCGGCCGATGTCCGCCGACAGCACCTCCACGTTCTTGCCGCCGGCGGCCGCCAGCGCGATCCGCACCGCCTCGGCCACGTCGCAGTCGAGGAACGTGACCCGCTCGGCGGGCTCGGCGTCCTCGGGGTGGTGCGTCAGCACGAAGACCGGCCCGGTCCAGGCGCCGCCGTAGATGGTGCCGGCGTCGGGGAACCGGTCCCAGCCCTGCCGGCCGCCGAGCACGGCGCCCGTCGTCTCGACGTACTGGTCGATGAAGCCGGGCCGCTCGGAGATGCCGGTGCTCATCCAGTCCATGTCGTGGTCCGGTCCGGTCACGAACCCGTCCAGTGACATGGTGAAGTGCCACAGGACCTTGCCGTTCGCGGTCTGCGGTGCGAAGTCGCTCATGCCGTCCTCCCGGTGCGCTGATTGGCTCGTACCCAGGTTGAGACGGCATCCGCGACGAAACCTCATCGGTCGAGGGCCGGTCCGGTCACCGGGCGAGGTGGCACCCTCACGATAGGGTTGCGGATTCCTGCGCGAAGTCTGACTCCGAGGAGCATGACATGTCGGGGTCGACGGACGAGGACATCGCTGACGCCATGGCCGCGATCAAGGGCGAAGCCCAACGGTGGTCCGCTCTGGCCGAGGCTCGGCGAACCGCGTCCCGTACGGCCGGCAGGCAAACGTGTCTGCTGCTCACGGCACTGTCCTCGGTGCTCATGGTCGGCGCCTTGGTCGCCTGCGCCTGGACAGCCGAGCTGGCAGTTGGCGGCACGCTGATCGCCGTACCTGTTTTCGTGGCCGTCCTGGGGCTGAGCGGTTCGCTGTTGCTGTACGTCATCGGCGCTGCCGTGGCATACCGGTCGGTCGTCACCGATCAGGCGTCGGGGGCGGGCGTGAGATTCGTGGTCGCGATCACCCTGGCCGGCCGGGCGTTGTTCCTGGGCACCGCCCTGGCCACGGTTCTTGCCGGTGTTCTCGTCGCTGCCAACGGGCTGCCGTCAGCCGCTGTCCTGGCTGTGGTTGTGGCCGTCGGGGTAGCCGTCCTGGGGCAGAAGCTCGGAGTCAGCATCCGGCATGCCGGAGCGGTGTAGATCTACCTGGCGCTCAGGGGCGCGGTGTGCGGCCGTGCGGTATCGGGCCGCGGGGTGCGGGGCCCCGCCGGGCCGGACCCGGCCGGGTGGTGCGAGGCCGGGTCGGACTGCGCCGAGGGAGGCCGTGCGGTGCCGGCTCGCGGGCGGAGGGAACCTGGCGCGGCGCGGCAACAAGCGGCGCGGGAACGAGCGGCGCAGGAACGAGCGGCGCAGGAACGAGCGGCCCGGCAACGAGTGGTGCAGGGACCGAGGGGGAGAGGCCGAGCCCGGTCAGCCGCATCGCGACGGCCAGCAGAGCGGCGGCGACCGCGGCGTCGATCCAGTAGTGGTTGGCGGTGCCGACCACGACCAGCAGCGTGAACACCGGGTGGAGCAGCCACAGCCGGCGCCACCGGCCGCGCGTCAGTGTCATCAGCGTGAACGCCACCAGCAGCGACCAGCCGACGTGCAGGGACGGCATGGCCGCGTACTGGTTGGTGACCGTGTCGGTGGTGGGGGAGCCGTAGACGCTGGGCCCGAACAGCTGCCCGGTGTCGATGAGGCCCGTGCGCGCCAGCATCCGGGGCGGGGCCAGCGGGAAGATCAGGTGCACCACCAGCGCCGCGCCCGTGAGCAGGGCCAGGGTGTTGCGCACCGGCCGGTAGTGGGTGGGGCGGCGCAGGTAGATCCAGAGCAGGAAGGCGATCGTGGCCGGGAAGTGCACGTACGCGTAGTAGCTGTTGGCCGCCTCGATCACCGCGCCGGAGCGCAGCAGCAGGTGTTGCAGGCCGGTCTCGCCGGGCAGGCGCAGCAGTCTTTCCAGGTCCCAGATCCGGCCCGCGTTGGCCATCGCCGTGGCGACGTGGCCGTCCGCGGCCAGCCGGCCCAGGCTGTACGCGGCCCACAGCGC
>NZ_JBEZGQ010000953.1:0-3236 GCF_040650095.1 Actinoplanes sp. NPDC048791
GCGACATGGTCGGCCGGGCCGTGCGACACCCGCTCGCCGAGCAGCACCATCGGGGTCTCGTCGCCGCCCCGCGCCAGCTCCTCACCGGCCAGCGCCAGCGGGCTGAAGATCAGGCCGTCGATAGCGTGCCGGCGCAGCCCGGCGACCAGGTTGCGCTCCCGCTCGGCGTGCCCGTCGGTCTGGTCGATCAGCACGGTCCAGGACCGGCGCTCCGCCGCGTGCACGATCCGCCCGGCCAGCTCGGCGAAGTACGGCGACTGGAGCTCCGGCACGGCCAGCGCGATCACCCCGGACCGGCCGCTGCGCAACTGCCGGGCCGCCATGTTCGGCTTGTAGCCCAGGGCGTCGATGGCCTGCTGCACCCGGGCGCGGGTCTCCGGGGCGACGTGCACGTAGCCGTTGACCACATTGGAGACGGTCTTGATCGACACGCCTGCTTGTGCGGCCACGTCCTTCAGACCCGGAGGCACCGGCCTCGCCCACTCTCGTCGCCCGGCTGCGCCCGGACTATACAACGATGCAAACCGCCCCGTCCCGCCCTTTACCGGCGCGGGCCGGGGCGTGCACGTCTGCCCTACTGGGCCTCGATGATCATGCCGGCGCCCACCGTACGGTTGGTCGACTCGTCGATCAGGATGAAGCCACCGGTGGTGCGGTTGCGCCGGTACTCGTCGGCGAGCAGCGGCACGGTGGTGCGCAGCTTGACCCGGCCGATCTCGTTGAGGCCCAGCTGCGGCGCGTTCTCGTCGCGGTGCAACGTGTTCACGTCGAGGCGGTACTGCAGGCCACGGACCACCGTGCGGGCCGTACGGGTGGTGTGCTTGATCGTGTATTTCGCGCCGACCCGCAGCGGGGCCGTCTCGTCCATCCAGCAGATCATCGCCTCGACGTCCTGGGCGACCGCCGGCGCGTTGTGCGGCCGGCAGATCATGTCGCCCCGGGAGATGTCGATCTCGTCGGTCAGCCGGACCGTCACCGACATCGGCGGGAACGCCTCGTCGACCGGGCCGTCCGCGGTGTCGATGGCGGCAATCGTGCTGGTCATGCCCGACGGCAGCACCATCACCTCGTCGCCCGGCTTGAGCACGCCCGAGGCGACCTGGCCGGCGTACCCGCGGTAGTCGGTGATGTCCTTGGACTGCGGGCGGATCACGTACTGCACCGGGAACCGCACGTCGACCAGGTTGCGGTCCGAGGCGATGTGCACGTGCTCCAGGTGGTGCAGCAGCGACGGGCCCTCGTACCAGGGGCTCTTCTCGGAGCGCGACGCGATGTTGTCGCCCTCCAGCGCCGAGATCGGGATGACCGTCAGGTCGGGCGCGTCGAGCTTGGCCGCGAACGAGGTGAACTCGTCGGCGATCTTCTCGTAGACCCCGCGGTCCCAGTCGACCAGGTCCATCTTGTTGACGCAGAGCACCAGGTGGGGCACCCGCAGCAGGCTGGTCAGGAACGCGTGCCGGCGGGACTGCTCGACCAGGCCCTTGCGCGCGTCCACCAGGATCAGCGCCAGGTCGGCCGTCGAGGCGCCGGTGACCATGTTGCGGGTGTACTGGATGTGCCCGGGGGTGTCGGCGATGATGAACTTGCGCCGCGGCGTCGCGAAGTAGCGGTACGCCACGTCGATGGTGATGCCCTGCTCCCGCTCGGCGCGCAGGCCGTCGGTGAGCAGCGCCAGGTTGGTGTACTCGTCACCGCGCGCGGCGCTGACCGCCTCGACCGCCTCGAGCTGGTCGGCGAAGATGGTCTTGGTGTCGTAGAGCAGCCGGCCGATCAGCGTCGACTTGCCGTCGTCCACGCTGCCCGCGGTGGCGAACCGCAGCAGGTCCATCGGACGGGCCGTCGCCTCGTCGGGCTCCAGAACTGCCTGACTCATCAGAAGTAGCCTTCCCGCTTGCGGTCTTCCATCGCGGCCTCGCTGACCTTGTCGTCGCCCCGGGTGGCACCGCGTTCGGTGATCCGGGTCGCCGCGACCTCGTCGATGACCTTGTCGACCGTGTCGGCCTCGGACAGCACGGCGGCGGTCTGCGACGCGTCGCCGACGGTGCGGTAGCGCACCCGGCGGGTCTCGACCGTCTCGCCGTCCCGGGGCACGATGAACTCGTTGACCGCGTAGAACATCCCCGCGCGCTCGACGACCTCACGGTCGTGGGCGTAGTAGATGCTCGGCAGCGCGATGCGCTCCTTGGCGATGTAGTGCCACACGTCCAGCTCGGTCCAGTTGGACAGCGGGAACACCCGGATCGACTCGCCGGGGTGGTGCCGGCCGTTGTAGAGCGACCACAGCTCGGGGCGCTGGTTCTTCGGGTCCCACTGGCCGAACTCGTCGCGGAAGCTGAACATCCGCTCCTTGGCCCGTGCCTTCTCCTCGTCGCGGCGGGCGCCGCCGAAGAGCGCGTCGAAGCGGTACTTCTCGACCGCGGCCAGCAGCACCGGGGTCTGGATCCGGTTGCGGGTGCCGTCCGGCAGCTCGCGCACCAGGCCGGAGTCGATGGCCTCCTGCACGCTGGCGATCACCAGGTTGAGACCCAGCTCGGCGACCCGGGTGTCGCGGTACTCCAGCACCTCGGGGAAGTTGTGACCGGTGTCGACGTGCATGACCGGGAACGGGATGCGCGCGGGCGCGAACGCCTTCTCCGCGAGGCGCAGCATCACGATCGAGTCCTTGCCGCCGGAGAAGAGCAGCACGGGCCGCTCGAACTCGGCCATGACCTCACGCATGACGAAGATGCTCTCGGCCTCGAGAGCGTCGAGATGCGAGACGCGATAGGGCTTCGTCTGGCTCATGGGTTCCAGACCTTTCCGATGTCGGCCGAACTCATCCGGGAGGGATTTATGGGAGGTGTCGCTGCAACGCTGCGAGCAGACGGGGCGCAAGGTCCTTGCGACAGACCACCAGATCCGGCAACTTCGGATCGGCCTGGTTGTATTTCAGCGCAGTTCCGTCGATACGGGAAGCATGCAGTCCAGTGGCCGACGCCACAGCCACCGGGGCGGCACTGTCCCACTCGTACTGGCCACCGGCGTGCACGTAGGCGTCGGCGTCCCCGTTGATCACCGCGGCGATCTTGACCCCGGCCGATCCCATCGGGACCAGCTCGGCACCGATGTCCTCGGCCAGGGCGGTGACGAACGCCGGCGGGCGGCCAAGCTACCCGATTGACAGTCCGAGCGGTATCCAGATACTGAGTGGTATCCGAATACCGACTGGTATGTGAGGCGATCGTGCTGCACATCGA
>NZ_JBEZGQ010000954.1:0-3227 GCF_040650095.1 Actinoplanes sp. NPDC048791
GGTCGACGACCGCGGCGGCCGGCCGGGGCGCGGGCAGCGCCGGCGGGTCGAAGCCGGCGAACCGCTCCGCGAAGTCGAGCTCCAGGCTGAACCGGTCGGCCGGGCCGGTGAGCTCGATGGTCTCCGCTTCCAGCGGCGTGCGCGCCGCCGGGCGCTCGGCCAGGAACCACGGTGCGAACGTCTCGACGTCGATGGTGTCGCGGGCGAGGTCGAACGTGTAGGTCCGGATCATCCCCGCGCCGCCGTAGTAGCGGTCCTGGTAGTTGGTGATGTGCACGTGGACGTCGTGCCCGGCGTCGTTCTTCAGCACGGTGCGCCCGGGCGGCCAGTAGTGCCCGTTGAGGGTCAGGAAGATCTGGTCGTTGCCCTTGATCAGGCGGTCCCACAGGCGCTGCCCGTGGGCGGACAGGGCCGCGACTCCGGCGTCGTCGGCGTAGGCCAGGTCGTGGGTGGTGACGATCGCCGGCACCCGCCGGTGTTTGTCCAGGATGCCCTGCGCCCAGGCGAGACCGCGGTCGGAGATGCGCCAGTCCAAAGCGAGGACGAGCCACTGCCGGCCGCCGGCCGTGAGCAGATGGCCGCTGTTGTAGCCGTCGGCGGACGCGCCGGCGAAGGTGGCCATCCGGGCGAAGCGGTGCGGGCCGAACGCTTTCAGGTACGCCGAATCGCCCCGCTGGTCGTCGGTGGACGAGTTCACGTCGTGATTGCCGGCGAGCACGCTGTACGGCAGCCGCCCGTCCAGCCGCCGGAAGCACTCCCCGGCCAGCCCGAGCTCCTCGGCCGTACCGTGCTCGGTGACGTCGCCGAGGTGGGTCATGAAGACGACCTCACGCTGGTCCAGCAGGTAGCGGAACGTCTCGCGCAGCGGCGCCGGGTCCGCGCTGTCGGCGTCGAAGAGGTACTGGGTGTCGGGCAGTACGGCGAGGGCGAAGCGTTCACCCGTACCGCCGCGGGTCTTGTCCGCCGCCTGGGCGGCCGGTCCGGTCAGCAGGGGTACGGCCGGGGCGGCCACAGCCGCGCGCAGCAGGTTCCGTCGATCCACGGTGATCACTCTGCTGAAGTCGTGGCAACAGCCGACGTCGGCGAGGCGAAGAACGGGCGAACAGCGCTCTTGTCGCCCACCGTTCCCGCTCCCGTCACAACATCGTGGCCTGGTGGAGCGGGACCGCCACCCATCCTCGGCCCATGCGAATCGCGCTGGTCACGGAGTCCTTCCTGCCGGATGTCAACGGTGTCGCGCACTCGGTCGTCCGGGCCGCCGAGCATCTCGTGCGGCGCGGGCACGCCCCGCTGGTGATCGCGCCCCAGGCGCCGCCCGGGGTCCGCGGCACGGTCGGTGAGTTGCCCTATCCGGTGGTGCGCGTCCCGTCGCTGCCGATGCCCGGTTATCCGCAGATCCGGCTCGGACTGCCGACTCCGGCGCTGACCGCGGCGCTGCGGGCGCACGGGACAGACGTGGTTCATCTGGCGAGCCCGTTCGTGCTCGGAGCGTGGGGTGCGGCCGCCGCCCGGGCGCTGCGGGTGCCGGCCGTCGCGGTCTATCAGACCGATGTCGCCGCGTACGCCCGGGCGTACAAGGTGTCGATGACCGAGCATGCCGCGTGGCGGTGGATCCGGACCGTCCACAACGCGGCGTTCCGGACGCTGGCGCCGTCGACGGAGTCGGTCGCCGCGCTGGACGGTCACGGTGTCCGCCGGGTGCATCTGTGGCGGCGCGGGGTCGATGACGTGCGGTTCCACCCGCGGCACCGCAGCGCCGGCCTGCGCCGGGCGCTGGCGCCGGGTGGCGAGGTGCTGGTCGGCTTCGTCGGGCGGCTGGCGGTGGAGAAGCAGGTCGATCTGCTCGCGCAGACCAGCCGGCTGCCGGGGGTACGGCTGGTGGTCGTCGGTGACGGTCCCGCCGCCGGTACGTTGCGCCAGGCCCTGCCCGATGCCGTGTTCCTGGGGGCCAGGCACGGTGCGCAGCTCGCCCGGATCTACGCGAGCCTCGACGTGTTCGCGCACACCGGCCCGTACGAGACGTTCGGCCAGGCGATCCAGGAGGCCATGGCCAGCGGGCTGCCGGTGGTCGCGCCGGCCGCCGGTGGGCCGCTCGACCTGGTCGCGGACGGCCTGACCGGACATCTGGTGCCGCCGTTCCGGGCCGAGGGCTTCACCGCGGCGATCGCCGGGCTGGTCGCGGAGCCCACCCGGCGCGCGCTGTTCGGTGCCGCGGCCCGGGTCGCGGTCGAGGGCCGGACGTGGGCCGCGGTCGGGGACGAGCTGATCGGGCACTACGAGGCCGCGTTGCAGCCGGCCGCCGAACGCGAGCTCGTGCCGGCATGAGACTGGTGCTGACATGAGAATCGTGCGGCTGGCCAACTTCGTCACGGCCCGCTCGGGTGGGCTGCGGACCGCGCTGCGGGAACTGGGCGCCGGTTATCTCGCGGCCGGGCACTCGCCGGTCCTCATCGTGCCCGGCGCCCGGTTCGCCGACGTCGAGACCGAGCAGGGCCGGGTCATCACGTTGCCCGGGCCGGAGGTGCCGCGGCTGGGTGGCTACCGGGTGCTGCTCGACCGGCGCCGGGTCGCGGACACCTTGGCCCGGTTGCGGCCGGATCACCTGGAGGTCTCCGATCGGACGACGCTGCGGTGGACCGGCAACTGGGCGCGGCGGCACGGCGTCCCGTCGATGATGGTGTCGCACGAGAGTCTGGACGGGCTGTTGCGTCTCTTCGGCGGCGGCAACGCGCGGTGGCTGGCCGACCGGCTCAACGCGCGCAGCGCCGCCGGCTTCGACCGGATCGTGTGCACCACCGGCTGGGCGGCGGCCGAGTTCGAGCGGCTCGGGGTTCGTGACGTGGCTCGCGTACCGCTGGGTGTTGATCTTGATCTGTTCTCGCCGGCCCGGCACGACCCGGCGCTGCGGCGCCGGTGGGCCGCGCCCGGCGACGCTCTGCTGGTGCACTGTGGCCGGTTGTCGGTGGAGAAGCAGCCGCGGCGCTCGCTGGCGGCCCTGGCCGAGCTTCGTGCCGCCGGAGTGCCCGCGGTGCTCGTGGTGGCCGGCGGTGGGCCGCTGCGGCCCACGCTGCAGGCGGAGGCGGCCGAGCGAGGGCTGCCGGTCCGCTTCGTCGGGCATCTGCGCGACCGGGCCGAGCACCACGACCTTGCCGGTGCGGCCGTCCGGCAGCTCCAGCGTGAAGGTCTTGCCGATGGCGTTCTTGGGGCCGTAGCCGGCGTCGTTCGCG
>NZ_JBEZGQ010000955.1:0-3220 GCF_040650095.1 Actinoplanes sp. NPDC048791
GGGGACGGGCCGAACCGCTTGGGCGCGCCGTCCGGGCTGACGAAACCGCCCGGGGTGCCGCCGTCCGGCAGGCGCAGGCCCGCCACGGCGAGGGCGTCACGGAAGCCGGAACTCTTGCTCAGGGTCTCGTAGAGCTGGTGCGCGGCCTCGGCCTGGGACCGGTCCAGCTCCGGCAGGACCGTGAACGGATAGTCCAGCGGCGCCGCCGCCGGGTCGAGATAGAGCGCGGTGAGGTCGACCGGCGGCTTACCGGCGTTGTACGTGACGACGTCACTCTCCGACATGGCGGCCAGCCCCAGCCCGCCGGCCAGCGAGCCCTCGTCGTCGCCCTGGGGCAGCTGGGCCATCAGGTCGTCGCGCAGCACCGAGGTGTCGGTCGCCAGCGCGCGGAGCAGGCCGTTGGAGGTGCCCGGCCGGCGCTGGTCCAGCGTCGACGCGGTGCTGCTCAGCACCAGCAGGCCGGACAGCGCGGCAGCGTCACGGGCCGGGTCGACCGTGCCGGCCCGGAAGTTGGTGCTGGTGGTGATCTGGGCGACCAGGTCGGCGTAGCTGAGCTTCTTGCCCGGCCAGCCGAGGCCCTTGGCGACCGGCTCCGGCATCGCCATGACGACCGGGCTCATCGCGAGCGAGCCCTCCTCGGTGAAGGCGAACCGCGGCGCGGCCGCGCGCAGCCGCTGCAACCAGATGCGCGAGTCGGCGATCCAGACGTCCGGCGGGGTCACCCCGGCCCGCGGCGCCCCGGCGCCGGTGAGCGAGACCTTCTGCTTGGCGCCGAGCACGGCGGCGACATCGGCCGGATCCGCGGCGCGGACGTCGACGACCACGCAGGTCCCCCCGACGTCGGCCTTACCGGCGACCCAGCTCGCCGCGGACTGCTGCACAGCGGCGGCGATCTCGGGCGCGGCGGACACGGACAACCGCACCTGGCCGCTGCACTCCCCGCCCCCGAGCTGGCCCACGGCGATCCGCGCACCGGCCACCACCGCCACCACAGCCAGGATGGTGAGCACGGCTGTACCCGCGCGGAGTCGCAAACGTCGTCGATGGCGGCCTGTCACGTAGCCATCATCGACAAGAACACCTTCTGCCGCTAGGCCTGGATGGCACGGATATGGCCGAGACAATCCGTTTAAGGGGGCAAGGCGGTCCGGAAAACGAGGGCGGCGCGGCATATGTGGCTTATGAAAGGGCGTCGGAGACAGCAACCGGACGAGTGGACACGATCAGTACGATCACCGCCATGCTGCGCAGCGACCACGCCCTGGCCCGCACCGTCGACGCGTACCGGACGGCCGAGTTCGCCACCCTGACCCCCGACGGCACCCCGATCGCCTGGCCCACCGCCATCCTGCGCGGCGACGACGGCACTCTGCTGGTGACCACGTCACTGGCCTTCCCGCAGAAGGCTGTGAACGTACGCCGCGACGGCCGGGTCGCGCTGCTGCTCTCGGACCCGACCGGCAGCGGCCTGCCGGACCCGCCGCAGATTCTCATCCGCGGCACGGCAACCTGCCCGGAGAAGATCCACACGGTCCCGGAGGGCGAACTGGGCCGGCTGTGGAAGTCACTGTTCGAACGGCAGCCGGGAGCACGCGCCTATCTGAACGTGGCGGCCCGCCGGTTCACCGACTGGTACTTCATGCGCCTGCTGATCACGGTGACACCGACGGAGATCACGACGGCACCCCGGCCCGCGCCCGGGCCGGGCATCACCGACGGCCCGCTACTGGGGGCTCACGCGCTGAAGGGGTACGGCACCGCGGTGCTCGCCGCGACGGACAGCGAGGGGGCGCCGGTGCTGCGCCGAACCACGATCACCAGCATTACGGACGGGTACGGGGTTTCCCTGGACGAGGATGAACGGGTGGCGCCGGGGCCGGCGAGCCTGCTGGTGCACCGGCACGACGAGAAGCTGTCTGCGCTGCACAACGCTGTGGTGCGGGGGCGGTTGGCGCGTACCGGGGTGGGGTGGGTGCTGACCCCGGAAAAAGCGATCGAGCCAATGGGGCGAGGGCCCCGCGACATGGTCCGGACGGTGCGAAACTGCCGGGCCGCGACAAAGCGCTACCTGGACCGGCGCGGATTGGCGCGGCCGGTCATCCCATGGGCGGAGTACCGGAAGCTGGCTGGTAAGCGCTGAGGACGCGTACGGCGTCGGCGTAGCGGTGGAACCGGGCGTCGCTCCGCCGGCCCTGCTCGGCCAGAGTCAGGGCGATCCCCCGCACCGAGGGAAGCGCGGCGACGATCTCCCGCACGTTGTCCGGGGTGAAGTCCAGCCCGACGACGATCGGCCGCTCACGGCCCAGCTCGTCGAGGTCGGCGATCTGGAACTCCTCCTCGTACTCCGGGGCCCGGTCACGCAGGAACGCCCACGAGTCGCGGTACTCGGGCAGCACGTCGACGTGGAACAGGACCGCGTTGAGGTCCGGCTCGCCGGCATAGGCGCTGAAGACCCAGCCCGGGTCGTCGTCGTGGGCGATCTCGATGCCGCCGTACACGATGCCGACCCCGGCGTCGGCCAGCGCTTCGCGGACCTCGGGCGGCGGGATCGCTCCGGTGATCGGCTGCACCATGCCGGCGCGGGTCGCCGCGACGGTGCGCAGGACGCGCCCGGGATCCCTGCCGAGCTCCATCGCCGTGACGAGGGTGGCCCGCTGCAACGCCCGGCCGATGACGGCGGCCTGCTCGACGGTCACCGTGCGGTCGTCGTAGAACCGGGCATCCGCGGTCAGGGACACGCCGACCAGGTCCGCACCGAGCGCTTCGAGACCCGCCGCCTCTTCCGCCGAACGCACCCGGTCGACCTTGATCAGCTCATTCGTCATAGCGAATCACGTTCCCGCCCAGCTCGTCAGCGCCCCGGAAGTCGCTGGGGATGACCCACGTCTTGCCGGCCGTACTCGTCGAGATCTTCCAGTATGGCGAGCCCTCCGGCGTGTGCCGGCCGCCGCCCGGGTGCACCTGGATGTTGGTGATCTCGGGATGGTTCTGGATGCGTACCTGCACGGCCTGGCCGGACGTGCCCTTCTTGTGGCTCTGCTCGACCGTCGCGGGATAACCAGCGGCGTTGAACTGATCGGCGATGTCCTGCGCGGAGCGCCCGGACACTGATCTCGGATCCCCGGTGATGTTCTCGACGAACGACTGCGCGGCCCTCGCGTCCGGGCCGGTCCGGGTGCCGCCCGCGCCGCCGCTCGGGCGGCCCAGCTGCGCCACCGCC
>NZ_JBEZGQ010000956.1:0-3220 GCF_040650095.1 Actinoplanes sp. NPDC048791
GTCTGCTGATCAACATCGTCGCCTTCCTGCTGCTGCGGGCCGGGGCCAAGGAGAGCCTCAACGTCCGCGGGGCCTATCTGGAGGTGCCAGCACGACCGCCGGATACCGGGCGGTCGCCGCGTTGAGCCACGACCCGGACGCGACCGTGGCGCCCACCGTGGACGGCAGATCCAGCTGGGCCGCGGCCACCGAGAGGCCGCCGGTCTGCGCCGCCGGGATCCGATCGGTCCGGTACACCGTCGTGTCGGGGACCGTGCCGGTCGCGGCCACCGCGCGCACCGGCCCGATCCGCTCGATCATCGACACGGACTCGTCCGGCAGCGTCGCGTCGTCGCCGAACATGGTGTTGCCCGGGCCGACCGTGAGCAGGTTGGTGCCCAGGGCCGCCAAAGCCCGGTCCAGGTCGGCCCGGCTGGACGACGAGATGCCCACCACCGCCGTCATCGCCGCGATGCCGATCGCTATGCCCAGCGAGGACAGCACCGCGCGCAACGGCCGGGCCCGCAGGCCCGACAACCCGACCCGCATCAGGTCGGCGACCCGCAACCGGGCCGGTGTCAGGACAGTCACGGTCAGCTCACCCGCCCGTCGCGCATGGAGATCTGCCGCGGCAGGCCGGCGGCGAGCTCCCGGTCGTGGGTGATCACCATGACCGTCGTGCCGGCCGCGTGCAGCTCGCGCAGCAGCTCGACCACCCCGGCCCCGGCGACCGAGTCCAGGTTGCCGGTCGGCTCGTCGGCCAGCAGCAGGGCCGGATCCCCGGCCACCGCGCGGGCCATCGCGACCCGCTGCCGTTCCCCGCCCGAGAGCTGGTGCGGGCGGTGCCCGAGCCGGGCTCCCAGGCCGACCCGGTGCAGCGCGGCCTCGGCGCGCCGCTCCCGCTCCTTGCGGGGTACGCCCGCATACAGCAGGCCGTCGGCCACGTTGGCCACCGCGGTACGGCCGGGAGCCAGGTGGAACTGCTGGAACACGAAGCCGATCCGGCGCGCCCGCAACGCCGACAGTTGCCGGTCGGAGAGCCGGGACACGTCGTGCCCGTCGATCCGGACCGTGCCCGCCGACGGGCGGTCGAGGGTGCCGATGAGGTGCAGCATCGTCGACTTGCCGGAGCCGGACGGGCCGACGACCGCGGCCAGTTCGCCGTACCCGACGCTCAGGTCCACGTGGTCCAGCGCGGTGACGCCGCCGGGGTAGGACTTCGTCGCGCCGGCCAGTTCGATCACCGTCATGACGGCATGCCCACCGTCGTGCCGGCCGCGATCCCGGTGCCGGAGACCTCGACCCGGCCGTCGGCGAACAGGCCGGTCTCCACCGCGGTGATGCTGCTGCGGCCGCCGTCGACGACCTCCAGGCCGTACCCGCCCTCGGCCAGCGCGAGCAGCGCCGCGACCGGCACCGTCAGGACGCCGGGCCGCTTCGCCGCGGTGAACTCGACACTGACCGACGCCTGGTCCAGGCCGGCCGGCGCCTTGGCGAAGCCGATGGTCACCGACAGGCTCGTCGACGCCTCCTGCTGGCCCTCGGCCGGCGTGACCACGGTCTCGACACCCTTGATCGTCCCGGCGACCTCCTTGCCGTCGGGCAGGGTCACCCGCACGGCCGCGCCCTTGCGGGCCAGCCGCTGATCCGAGATGTCGAGCTCCACGGTGGCGACCCGGCCGGTGCCGGTCGTCTCCAGCAGGTCCGTCCCGGGCTGCACGACGTCACCCGGCCCGGCCGCGCGGCTGTCGACCCGGACCGCGCCGCTCGCGTAGACGATCCGGGCCGGGTCGACCGTCCCGGTCTCGGCCAGCCCGAGGTCGTCCTGCCAGTCCCGGACGGCCGCGGCGGTCGCCGACGAGTACGTCCGGTCCACGGTGAAACCGCGGTAGCCCAGCGCCCACAGGTTCCGCTCGAACTGCTTGACGTCCCTGCCCGTGTCCCCCGATGACAACGTCCGATACGCGGGCAGGGAGCCGTACAGCAGCACGACCGGGTCGTCGTCGATCCGGTACAGGGCCTGGCCCCGGGTCACTGTCGAGCCCTCGGCGGCGAGTGCGGTGACGGTGCCCGAGAGCCGGGAGGCGTGCGTGGTCGGGTCGCCGTACCCCAGCTCGCCGTCGGTGGTCTCGGTGTCGACCAGCGTCTCCTTCTTCACCACCGCCGTGGCCGTCGGGGCGGACGCCTGCGCCTGCTCCTGCGCGTCCGGCAGGGCGACCACGACCGCGGCCGCGGCACCCGCCGTCAGCGCCACAGCCGCTGCGGCGTAGACCGTCCGCCGGCTCATCCCTCCCTCTTTTCCTGGCTCTTGGGGGCGTCGGGACCGCCCGGGCGGAACTTCGAGCAGGCCTGCTCGGCCTTGTCGAACGCCGGGTCGCCGGGACCCTTGCCGATCTTGTTCCCGTCGAGCCGGATGCTGCCGTCGGCCTGCGGGTCGGGGAAGTTCGGCACCCCGTTGTCGCGCATGCACTGGGCCATCTGCCGGGCCTGTTCGAGCTGCTGCGGGTCGGCGGGGCCCCGGTCACCGCCGTCGGGCGCCCACTCCTTGCAGGCCGCCATCGCCGCGTCGAACTTCGCTTTGTCCGTACCCTGAGGGATCTTGATCTGCAGCCCGCCGCCCGGCTGGGGGTCGGGGAACCAGCTCATGCCCTGTTCGCGCATGCACTGGGAGAACTTCAGGGGCGCGTCGTCGTCCCGGGCGGCCGCGGCGCTGGTGCTCGCCGTGGGCGCACCGCCCGCCGAGGCGACCTGGTCGCCCTCCGCCGCCTCACCGCACCCGGCCGCCGCCATCGTCAGCAGCAGGCCGAGCGCCAAGATCCTGGTGGTCCGCATCGTCGTCTCCTCGTCGGCGGCCGGGCGGCCGCCACACCGAGCAGTGAAGTCCCCGGCGGGTTTCCCGGCCGTCACGCGAAACCGTGACGCCCAGGTGACGTGACCTTGGGTCACCATGGAGGCATGCGCATCCTGGTGGTCGAGGACGAGCCGCTGCTGGCCGACACCGTCGCGGCGGGTCTGCGCCACGACACCCATGCGGTGGACGTGGTCTACGACGGCGCCGCCGCGCTGGAACGGGCCGGGGTCAACGACTACGACGTGGTGATCCTGGACCGGGACCTGCCCGGTGTGCACGGCGACGAGGTGTGCCGGCAGCTCGCCGGGCGCGACACCACCGCCCGGATCATCATGCTGACCGCGGCGGCGGACATCGACGACCGGGTCGAGGGGCTGGCCCTGGGCGCCG
>NZ_JBEZGQ010000957.1:0-3218 GCF_040650095.1 Actinoplanes sp. NPDC048791
GCGGCCGCGGTCGCCGCCGGCTGAGTGATCGGCCGGGTCATCGGCGGGGTCATCGGCGGGGCCGGGTTCAGCGACCGTTCCACCGTGATCGCGTGCCACAGGCAGAACATCGCCACCGTCCAGACCTTGCGGGAGTTGTCGGCCACGCCGGCCCGGTGCTCGGCCAGCAGCCGCTGGGCGTAGCCGAGGTCGAGCAGGTGCCCGGTCTGCGAGCCGGCCATCAGCTCGGCGATCCAGTCGCCGATGGCGCCCTTGAGCCACAGCCGCGTCGGGGTGGGGAAGCCCAGCTTGCGGCGGTCGCGCACCGACTCCGGCACGATGCCGCGCATGGCCTCGCGCAGCGCGTACTTGGTCGTGCGGCTGCCGGCCGGGAGCTTCATCTCGGTGGGCAGTCCCGCGGCGGCCGCGTACACCGCCTGGTCCAGGAACGGCACGCGCAGCTCCAGCGAGTGCGCCATCGACATCCGGTCGGCCTTGGTCAGGATGTCGCCGGGCAGCCAGGTGTGCAGGTCCACGTACTGCATCGAGGCGACGTCGTCGACGTCGGCGGTCTCCGCGTACAGCTTGCCGGTGATGACCGTGTGCGGGTCGGCGGTGAAGCGCATCAGCTCCGCCTTCTCCGCGGGGGAGAAGATCCGGGCGTTGCCGTAGTAGCGCTCCTCGATCGGGGTGGTGCCGCGCTCCAGGAAGCTGTGGCCCTTCACGCCCTCCGGGATGACCTTCGACAGGCTGCGCAGCCCGCGCTTCATGCCGGCCGGCAGGCGCTCGATGCCGGCCAGCGACATCGGCTCCCGGTAGATCGTGTAGCCGCCGAACAGCTCGTCCGAGCCCTCCCCGGACAGCACCACTTTGACGTGCCGGGACGCCGTACGGGCCAGGAAGTAGAGCGGCACCAGCGACGG
Source organism: Actinoplanes sp. NPDC048791 (assembly GCF_040650095.1). Classification (NCBI taxonomy): domain Bacteria; kingdom Bacillati; phylum Actinomycetota; class Actinomycetes; order Micromonosporales; family Micromonosporaceae; genus Actinoplanes; species Actinoplanes sp. NPDC048791. The sequence continues at coordinate 903 of NZ_JBEZGQ010000957.1, forward strand.
GTCCGCCACCGGGTCGTCGAGCAGCTGCACGATCCGCGGCAGCTCCCGGATCACGTCGTCCTCGGTGACCACCGTCGGGGTCAGCCGCACCCCGAGCTGGTCCGCCGTGTGCTGGGCGATCTCGATCTCCGAGTAGCCCTCCTGGGCGAAACCGGCGGTGAACGCGTGCAGGTCCGGCTTGACCTCGGCGGCCAGCGCGACGATGGCCGACGAGTCCACCCCGCTGGACAGGAACGCCCCCACCGGCACCTCGGCGTGCAGGTGCTTGCGGACGCTGTCGCGCAGCGCGTCACGGATGGCATGGATCGCCACGTCCGGCCGTACGTGCAGCGGCCGCAGCGACGGCCGGAAGTAGCGGTCCTGGCGCAGGCCGCCGCCGGGGGTCCAGGTCATCCGGTGCCCCGGCGGCAGCCGCCGCACGTGCCGGTGCAGCGTCATGGGGTCCGGCACGTACTGCAAGGTCAGGTAGTGGGCCAGGGCGTCGGTGTCCAGGGCCGCCCCGGAGTCGCCGCTGAACGGCAGCAGCGCCTTGCGCTCACTGGCCAGGAACAGCCCGTCCGAGGTCTCCAGCAGGTACAGCGGCTTGATCCCGAACGGGTCGCGGGCGGCGTGCACGGTGCCGGTCCAGTGGTCGTACGCGACGAACGCGAACATCCCCCGCAGCCGCGACAACGCCGCCGCACCCCAGTAGTGGAACGCCGCGGCCAGCACCTCGGTGTCGCCGTGGGTGGCGAACGTGGCACCGTGCTCGCGGATCAGGTCCGCCCGCAGCTGGAGGTAGTTGTAGATCTCGCCGTTGAACACCACGGTCCAACGCCCGGCCTGCGGACCGTCGAACGGGTAGTGCGCCGGCTGCCGGCTCTCCGCCACGTCCACGATGGCCAGCCGCTGGAAGCCGAAGGCGAGGCCGTCGCCGTACTCGATCTGGGTGTCGTCAGGCCCCCGGTGGTGCATCGTGGCCAGCGCCTCGGCGAAGGCGGCGGCCGACGCGGGGTCGGGGACACCGGCGTGCGCCCGGCTGCTCACGAACACGCTCAGACCACACATCGTGGCACTCCTTCGGTTGACGGCGGGTCTGCACCGTAGGAAGCCGGTTATGAAGGACCTGTGAGGAAGTGGCCGGGAATCGTGGACGCACCGGAACCGGACCGGATCTTCACCGGAATCTGACATTCACCGCGGGGGTTGACCGCCTGGGTGAGAATCGCGTCCGTGACCGCCCGGATCCTGGTAGCCGACGACGACCCGAAGCACGCCCAGCTCATCCGCCTGTACCTGGAGCGTGAGGGCCACCACGTGCTCACCGTCGGCGACGGGCGGGCCGCGCTGGAGCAGGCCCGGGCCCGCCGGCCCGACCTGCTGATCCTGGACGTCATGATGCCGCTGGTCGACGGGCTCGACGTGTGCCGGATCCTGCGGGCCGAGTCGTCGCCGGTCGCCATCCTGCTGGTGACCGCCCGCTCGTCGGAGAACGACATGCTGCTGGGCCTGGACATCGGCGCCGACGACTACCTGGCCAAGCCGGTCAGCCCGCGGGAGCTGACCGCCCGGGTCCGGGCCCTGCTGCGCCGGATCGGCACGACCGACGGGCAGTCCGCGACCCTGCGCGTCGGTGATCTCGAGGTGGACGCCGGCCGGTTCGAGGTCCGGATCGGCGGGGCCACGGTGCACCTGACCGCCAAGGAGTTCGGCATCGTCGAGCTGCTGGCCCGCGAGCCCGGCCGGGTCTTCACCCGGGGGCAGATCATCGACCGGACGTTCGGCTTCGAACAGGACGTCTCCGAGCGCACGGTCGACGCCCACGTGGTCAACCTGCGCCGCAAGATCGAGAACGACCCGGCCGAGCCGCGCTACGTGCAGACCGTGTACGGCCGCGGCTACCGGATGGCCGAGCAATGAGCTTCCGGCTGCGGATCTTCCTGCTGGTCATGGTGGTGGCCGTGACGGCGATCGGGGCCACCGCCTGGCTGACCCTGAGCCTGACCTCCCGGGCGTTCAACGAGGCCCAGGACAGCGCGGACCGGCACCGCTACGAGATCGCCGACCAGGTGGCCCGCTACGGCCTGCTGCACGGGCGATGGCCCGGCGTGGACGCCCTCGCCGCCGACCTGTCCCGGCAGACCGGCCTGCACATCCGGCTGATCACCCTGGACCAGACGGTGCTGGTCGACACGGACAATCTCGCCGGCCGCGCCGCCGGCCCGGTCCGCCCGGGTCCCATGCTGATCGATCCGCGCCCGCAACTGGAGTCGTGGGCCGCCGACAGCGACAGCCGGCCGGCCCGGTCCGCCGCCCTGATCGCCAAGGGCGTCGCCG
>NZ_JBEZGQ010000958.1:0-3214 GCF_040650095.1 Actinoplanes sp. NPDC048791
ACACCGACGACGGTCGCGCCGGACTCGGCCAGCCGGGCCGAGATCGTCGCGCCGTTCGGTGAGGGCAGCACGAGCCGCTCGATCCCGGTGCTGCGCCGGATGCTGTCCGGCGACAGGCTCACCTGGCCCGGCCGCACCACCCGCCTGCGCCCGACGGCGAGCACCGCGCGATGCTCCCGGGCGACCCGCTCGGCCGAGTCGTCACCCCACCGGTACGGCAGCACGGCGATCCCCCGCTCGACGGCGACGGTCAGCGCCGTGGTGAAGGAGAGCACGTCGACCACGGCGACGAGGGCAGCACCGGGGCTGACGGCGTCCGCCCCGGCCGGACCCCAGTCGAAGCGGACCCGGCTACCGGCCTGCGTCCAAGCGTCGTTCATCCGGCGATTGTGCCGTCCGGTCACTCGTCGAGCTGCCGCAGTGCTGTCCGGACGGCGCGGTGCTGGGCGGCGCGGTGGCCGTTCTCCGGCTCCAGGCCCAGGGCCGCCACCCGGTCGGTGACTCCATGGGTGATCCGGTAGAGCACCACCTGGACCGCGACCTCCCGCCAATCGGTGGCCCGGGCGGGCAGCGGCCGGTGCCCGAGCACGTTCGTGAACCACGGCGGGAACAGCTCGTAGCCGGCGACCGCGGCGTCGATCCGGTCCCGGACGTGCGCGGCGAGCCGGTCCGCGACCGAAGCGCCCGGATGCGCGCTGTACGCCCGCTGCTGCGCGGCGTCGCGATGCAGCTCCTGCTCCGCCTCATCACGCTGCACCCGCGCCGCCGCGACCTCCGCCTCCTGCTCGTCCATCAGGGCCCGCTCCGACCGGTACGCCGCGGCCGCGCGCCGGAACGCCCACCCACCGGCCTTGCGGACGGCGAGCGAACGGCTGACGCCCAGCGCCCGCTGCCGGGTCTCCGCGAGCCGGCGTTCGTCCTGCTCGAAGCGCTCGATCCGCTGCCGGCGCAGCGCCACCGCGGCATCGTCCATGATGGTGGACCGGACCTGCTCGGCCGCCCGGACATCCGCGACCAGCGGCGCCAGCTCGGCCGGCACGGTGTCCAGATCGACCGGGACCTGACCCTGCTGCCGGCGGAGCAGCCCCTCGACCTGCTGGATCTCCCCCTCCAGCCGGACCACGCGGGTCGCGTACTCGCGCAGCTTGCGTTCAACGTGCCGGCGCAACTCGGCCTGCTCCGCGACGAGGGCGTCCACCCGGGCGTCGGTGGCATCGAAACGCGCGAGGGCCTCCCGGGCGCGCCTCTCCGCGTTCTTGTCGATCCGCTGCAGCTCCTGGGTGAGCTGGACACGCAAGGTGTTGACCTTGCTGCCCATCTCGCGGCGCAGCCCGGCGGCGACCCGGGCCAGGTCACCGGAGGCGTCGGCGCTCACGGGCCTATCCCCGGCACGGCCCGGGCGGTGAGGGCGTCGGCGCTCATGGGCCCGTCCTCCGGACGGTGAGCGCATACGCGCTCACGGGCCCGTCCCCCCGGCACGGCTTTGGGTGGTCTGCGCTTCGCGCAGCCAGGAGCGCGGCGGCGCTCACGGGCCGGTCCCCGGCACGGATCGGGTGGTGAGCCATAGAGCGATCGCCGCGGCGAGCACGACCACGACGCCGAGCAGCGCCCAGGCGGGCAGCACACTCGCTGCGACGAGCACGGCGGCCAGGGCGGCCACGCCGAGCAGCACGAACGTCAGCATCAGCCGGCGCTGGGCGGCGTCGGCCGCGAGTTCGTCGACCACCGTCATCAGCTCATCGGTGCCGGCGAAGACCCGATCGAGCTGCCCGGCGTCGTACGGCGGCTCCGCGCCCAGCCCGCCCAGCGCGTCGTGCCGGGCGCGCAGCTCCCGCTGACGTTCGAGCAGCTCGGCCCGCCGAGACGAAGCACCCACACGCACTCCCTTGCGGTCGCGTAGGGCAATGCTGGGCCTAGGCGGTGAGACCGGTCAATCCCTCGGAAGGGTCGAGGGCGTCCAGTACGGCGACCAGCCGCTTCTCCTCGCCGATGAAGTGCGTCTCGAGCACGGCGGCGAGCCCGTCCAGCTCACTCTGGATCGCCGCGGTCCGGGCAGCCGTGTGCCCGTCGCGCAGCTGCCCGCTCAGCGTGCTCACCCTGGTCAGCATGCCGGCGATCACCTGATGGTCGCGTTCCAGCTCGGCCAGGAAAGCGCGCAGGGCGGGATGGCGCTCGGCGAGCAGGGGAAACACACCGGTGTCCTCACCGGTGTGGTGCCGGGTGACCGCCGCGCAGAACGCGAGGCAGTGGACGCCCAGCTCGGCGTCGGGGACGTAGCCCTCCCGCAGATCGGCGAGCATGTCGCGCAGGCCGATGTGGATCTCGATCAACTGCTGTCCGTACGCCCGGAACCGGGAGTATTCACTGTCCACGGAGTTGTCCCATGGTCCGGCGCCTCCATGCCCGCGGCGGTCTCCTGGCCGGGTGCACTGCGACGCTATGACCATCCGATCAGCCGGCGCCGGGCCGCGTCAAGCCACCCGCCGTGCGAGGCTGGATCCATGATCACACCGGATTGGGAGCGCCGGATGGACGGCGCGTGGGCGGCGTTTGACTCACTCGAAGAGGCGCGCTTCCTGCAGCTGGTCGAGCGGCTCACCGGCGAGCTCGCCCCGGACGACCCGGTCGGGCTCTTCGAACGGGCCGGTTCACTGGACGCCGTCGGGCGCACCGGCCAGGCAGTGCCGCTCTACCGGGAGGCGCTGGCGGGCGGGCTGTCCGGTAGCCGGCGTCGGCAGGCCGTGATTCAGCTCGCGAGTTCGCTGCGGGAGCTGGGCGAGGCCCCGGAAAGCGTCACGCTGCTGACCGCGGAGCTGGCTGCTGGCTCGGACGAGCTCGACGATGCGGTGAAGGCGGTGCTGGCGTTGTCGCTGGCGGACGCCGGGCGGGAGCGGGAGGCGGTGGGGATCGCGGTGGGCGCTCTGGCGGCGCACTTGCCGCGCTATCAGCGTTCGATGGAGAACTACGCCCGGCTGTTGCTGGAACCGGACCCAGCCGCCGACCCGGAATCCGACGTCCGCTCCTGACCGGCCAACCTCCGCATCCTCAGGCCGACCTCCGCATCCTCAAGCCGACCTCAACCTCCTCAAGCCGAGGTCCGCTCCTTCCGGCCAACGACCAGGCGACCGGCCGACGGGCGACCGGGCGGGCGTGCGGCGACCGGCGGGCACTGGCGGGCACTTGCGGGCACTGGCGCTTCCGGTCATTTCCCAAC
>NZ_JBEZGQ010000959.1:0-3211 GCF_040650095.1 Actinoplanes sp. NPDC048791
CTCGGGACCGCGAACGATCAGCGTGTACCGGCCGTCCTGCGCCGCCAGCCGGTCGGCGAGCTCAGGGGACCGTCCCGTGAACGCGGCGATGCCCCAGCCGGCGGCGTCCGGGGCGGCCCCGGTGTACCAGGCTTGATGCGCCCGGAAGAAGCCGCCGAGCCCCAGGTGGACGATCCGGACCGGCGGGGTCACAGCTTGAACACCTTGCGCGGCTGGTCGCTGACCAGCGCGGACAGCGTGTCGTGGGCTTCGTCCTCGTCGAGCCGGTGGGCGGCGACCAGGCCGGCCAGGAAACCCGCGTCGAGGCGGCGTGACATGTCGTGCCGGGCCGGGATCGAGCAGAAGGCCCGGGTGTCGTCGATGAAGCCGGACAGCCGGCTGAATCCTGCGGTCTCGGTCACCCCCGCCTGGAAGCGCCCGATCTCGGCGGGGTTGTCGAGGAACCACCAGGGCGCGCCCGCGTACACGGCGGGGTAGAAGCCGGCCAGCGGGGCGATCTCCCGGCTGTACACCTCCGGGTCCACGGTGAACAGGACCAGGTGGAAGCCCGGGTACGTGCCGAAGCGGGTGAGCAGCGGCCGCAGCGAGCGGGTCAGCTCGACGGCGACCGGGATGTCGTGACCGGTGTCCGGGCCGTACCGGTCGAACGTGGCCGGGTGATGGTTGCGGTACACGCCCGGGTGCAGCGTCATGACCAGGCCGTCCTCGCACGACATGCGGGCCATCTCGAAGGTCATGTGCTGGCGGAAGGCGGTGGCCTCCTGCGGGGTCACGGTGCCGTCGAGCGCCCTCCGGTAGATGCGTTCGGCGTCGCGGTGGCCGAGCGGTTCGGTGCCCGCGTCGGCGTGACCGTGGTCGGCCGAGACGGCGCCGTGCGCGACGAAGTACCGGCGGCGTTCCTCCAGGGCGGCGACGTAGCCGGCGTAGTGGCCGCAGTCGCCGCCCAGTTCCTTGACCGCCTCGGGCCATCCCGGGCGGCCGACCTCCAGGTAGCGGTCGGGCCGGAAGGTGGGCGCGACGGTGGTGGACACGTCCGGGTCGGCGCGCAGCGCGTCGTGCACGGCCAGGTCGTCCGCGGGGTCGTCGGTGGTGGCCAGGAAGTCGATGCCGAAGCGGCGCAGCAGGGCCCGCGGCCGGTGGCTGGGCTGCCGCAGCTGCGCGTCGATCAGGTCGTAGAGCGCGTCGGCGTTGGCCGCGGACGGCCGCTCGGTCACGCCGAAGATGTCCACCAGCTCACTGTCGAACCAGTACCGCACGGGCGTGCCGCGCAGCAGGTGCCAGTTGCCGCACAACAGCCGCCAGGCCGCCCGCGCCCGGTCCTCGCCCATCGGCCCCTCGCCCACGCCCAGGTCGGACAGCGGGATGCCACCGGCGTGCAGCAGCCGGGTCACGTAGTGGTCGGGCTGGATGAACAGGCTGGTCGGATCCGCGAACGGCGTGTCCTCGAGGAGGATGCGCGGGTCGACGTGCCCGTGCGGCGAGACGATCGGCAGGTCCCGGACGGCGGTGTACAGCCGGCGGGCGAGGTCGCGCACGCCGGGGTCGGCCGGCAGCAGGCGGTCGGGGTGCACGGTCAAGGTGGCCATCGCCTGAGCCTCGTGGCGTGACGCCCGGTCCACAAGCAATTGCCATCTGTTGTCGGCACCGGGCAAGCAACAACGTGCAACTGATTGCCTGGCGCTGACCCGCGACGCAACCATCTCGTAACACTCCCGCCGTAATGCGGATCACATCGCACCGGCGAACAAGCCAAGGGAGATCGACGATGGGCTCGAGGACTTTGCGTGCAGTGGTGGCGCTGGCCGGTGCGACGGCACTCACCGTCGCGCTCGGCGCCTGCGGCGGCGATGACGACGGCGGGGGCAGTGGCGGCGGCAAGACGCTCAACGTGCTGATCGGCGCCAACACGCAGTACCCGCAGGAACAGCAGGACTGGCAGAAGTCGGTCAGCGACAAGTTCAAGGCGCAGACCGGCGCCGACGTCAAGTGGGAGACGTTCGCCAGCGCGAACGACGAGCTCACCAAGATCCAGACCTCGGTGGTCTCGGGCACCGGCCCGGATGTCTACGCCATCGGCACGACGCTGACCCCGACGGCCTACTCGACCAAGGCGTTCGTGACCCTCGGCGACAAGGAGTGGCAGAAGATCGGCGGCAAGGACAAGTTCGTGCCGTCCTCGCTGGGCATCTCCGGACCCGACGCGCAGAACCAGATCGGCATCCCGTGGGTCGGCCGGCCGTTCGTGATGGTCTACAACACCGAGCTGCTCAAGGCCGCGGGCATCACCAAGCCGGCGACCACCTGGGACGAGCTCACCCAGCACGCCAAGCAGCTGACCAAGGGCGACCAGTACGGCCTGGCCGTGGCCTACAAGGACAACTTCGACCCGTGGAAGTTCATCTGGGGCATGTCGGTGCAGGCCGGCAACCCGATCGTCGACGGCAAGACGGCCCGGATCGCCGATCCCACGGTCAGCAAGGCCTACCAGACGTACTTCGGCTGGCTGACCAAGGACAAGGTGGTCGACCCGGCCGCGGTCGGCTGGACCAACTCGCAGGCGATCGCCGCGTTCGCCAAGGGCAAGACCGGATACTTCGCGCTGACCTCCGCGCTGGCCGCCAAGACGCTGGACGCCGGTGCGGTCAAGGGCAAGTGGGCCTTCACCCTGCTGCCGACCGTGCCGCCGGGCGCCACCACCCGGCCGGCCAACGGCGTCGAGGCCGCCAGCATCCTCTCCGGCGACAACCTGCTGGTCGCCGACTACTCCAAGAACCAGGACCTGGCGTTCCAGTTCGTCAAGCTCATCACCGACCAGGACGCGCAGCTGGACATCTACAAGAAGCTGGGCCAGCTGCCGGCCAACGCCGCGGCGGCCCAGACACTGCTGTCGGATCCGCGGCTCGGCGCGGTGGTCGAGGCGCAGAAGAAGTCGGTGGCCACGCCGTTCACCGGGGCCTGGGCCGACATCCAGCTCGCGCTCACCAACGCCGTGGTGCAGTCGATCCCCGACCTGTCCAGCGGCTCGATCAGCGACGCCCAGATCGACAGCCGGCTGGCCGCGGCCCAGAAGACCGCGCAGTCCTCGCTGGACCGGGCGAAGTAGAGCGTCATGACGGACGACCGCACGACCACGCGTACGGTCGGGGACGGGCCGGCGGCCACCACCGCCGGCCGCGACCCGGCCGGCCGGCGGGTCTCTGACGCGGGACGG
>NZ_JBEZGQ010000960.1:0-3195 GCF_040650095.1 Actinoplanes sp. NPDC048791
GACGACGCGCCCACCAGGGCGGGACCCGGCGAGGTCATCGTCGCGGCGGCCGGCATCGGGATCGCCGCGCCGCGGCCGGAGGACGGCCGCGAGGACGACGAAGGCGGCCAGGTCATCGGGGGGCGGGATCGCGGCTGCGAATCTGCCAGGGTGCGGGGGCGGTGGGTGCCCGCGTGCCGGCCACCACCCGTACGGCTCAGGGGCAGGGGTGCGCCGATCGCCTGCATCAGGTCCGGGACCTGGCTCGGTTCCACCACGTAGACGACTTCGCGGCGGCGGGACGGCCAGCCCAGGACGATCATGCCGATCATCACCAGGAGGCTGCCCAGGATCAGCAGGGCCCAGGTGGCCTGGTTCAGCCAGCCGGGCAGGATGCTGGCCGAGCTCTCCAGGCGTACGCCGGGCTGGGCCGCCGGGTTCATCACCACCAGGCTGTAGCGGGTGTCGCGCAGCTCGCTGGGGTTCCAGTCGAGGGTGCCCGTGCCCGCCGTCAGCCAGAAGGTCTGCCGGCCCGGCAGCTGTTCCGGGGCGATGGTGCCCGGGCGCAGTTTGCCGGTCACCGGCAGCGCGCCGGTGCCCAGGTCGATCGAGGAGACCGCGATGTGCGGGACGTCGGCCAGGTAGCGGTCGACCGCCGCGGCCGGGGCGATGCCCAGGAACGCCGGTGCGCCGCTGGACTCGGCCGTCAGGCGCAGGCGGGTGTCGCCGAGCCGGACGAACGGGGCGTCCTTGCGGAGCAGCCCGTCGAAGTCGTCGACGACCAGGGCGTACCCGGATGTGGCCACGCGCTGCAGGTCGCCGGTGAAGGCGCCGCCCGGGTCGCGGTGCTGCATGGCGGCCCAGAATGCGGACCCCACCAGTAGCGTCGGTAGTCCGGCTGTCAGCAACAGCATGCCGAGGATCGTGCGGAACACCCGCATCTCGATCTCCCCCTTCTCGGTGGTACTGCGCAGACCATACAGACCGAAATAACACCAAATTGGATAAACAGTTACTTAGGCCCCGAGACGTATGACAATGGCCCGGTCCGCGGGTGCGGACCGGGCCATCGGGAAGAGCGGGTGTCAGGAGATCTTGGCGGTCATCGTCAGGGTGGACTGGTCGATGTCGCTCGTGCGTACGGTGAACTTCAGCGTCCAGTCCCCCGCGGCCGGCAGCGCGATGTCCCCGATCGCGTGGAAGTCGGTGATCCGCAGCAACGGCACCTCGATCGGCTCGATCCCCTTGGCCGGCAGCGCCGCCGTGGCGGTCCACTCGACCACCGGCAGCGGCTTGTTGTCCGGCGTGTACGCGTACAGGTGCAGTGAATTGTTGCCCACGGTCGCCGGGAACACGTCCACCTGCAACGACACCGATTTGTCGGTGATCGTCTGCGAGATGGTCGTCGACGTGGAGGCGCTCTCCGCCGCGCTGGCCGTCCGCGGCGGCGGGATCTGCACCAGCGCCGCGGTGACTCCCAGCACCACAGCGGTGACCGCGAGCTCGGCGATCACGATCTTGCGCAGCAGCCCCGGCCCGGTCTCGGCGGTCCGGCTGCGGACCAGCCGGCGCGAGACCGCCGCCATGCCGATCACCACCGCGGCCAGCCCGATCTTGACCAGGATCAGCCGCCCGTACGTGCTGCCGAAGAGCCCCTTGAACGAGGCGACCTCGATCAGTGCCTGCACCGAGCCCGCGATGATCAGCGCGGCCACCGCGGTCGCCGCCCAGCGGGACCAGATCGGCAGGATCGCGCCCAGCTCACGCTCGTTGGCCCGGCGCAGCAGGAAGCCGACCAGCATGACCAGCCCGCCCAGCCAGACCGACATCGCGGCCAGATGGATCGCGTCGACGACCACGGACACCCCGGCCACCGGGGACGCCGTCGGGTGCCCGGTCAGCGGCCAGGTGGCCAGCGCAGCCACGCCCAGGACGCCGAGCAGGGCCAGGTCGGCCTTCGACTCGCCGCCCTCGCCGCGCAGCAGCGGGCGCAGCAGGAAGCCGGCCGCCACGATCACTCCGAGCCGGACCAGCATGACCGCGCCGAACGTGCTGCCCAGCACGTCCTGCAGGTCGTCACCGGAGACGCCGAACAGCCCGCTGCCGGTCGTGTACGGCGCTTGCAGCCACAGGGCCAGCACCGTGCTGCCCAGGACCAGGCCGACACCGGTCCAGACCAGCCGGGACGCGCCCTGCCGGGACAGCCGGTGCGGCCACAGCAGGGCCAGCACCAGCACCGGGCCGACGAGCAGCACCAGGCCGGCGTACCCCAGGTATTTGCCGACCGGGATCAGGGCCCGCACCACCGGGTCGACCGACTCGGCGGCCGCGGACTCCGTCGGCGGGGTGGAGGCGGCGCCGACCGAGAAGGTCAGGCTGCCCGCGACGGGGTGGCTGTCCGCCGAGACGACCCGGTAGCTCACCAGGTAGGTGCCCCGGCCGCCGCCCGCGCGCAGCGGGACGGTGACCGTCCCCCCCGCGGCCTGCGGTTCGCCCTGGTCGGCGCGGCTGCCGTCCGGGGACAGCACCTGGATCTTGCCGGAGACCAGCTGGACGGACTCGCTGAAGCTGAGCGTGATCTTGTTGGGCGCGTCGGGCACGATCGTGCCGTTCGCCGGGTCGCTGCCCACCAGCGCGGCGTGCGCGCTGGCCGGCGCCGTGGGCCCGAGGAGCACACAGAACAACCCGATCAGCAGCCCGGCCGCCGCGGCGAGCGTTCGCCGGAAACGCGCCAACACGAGCCCTGCCGGGGGTCGCCGGAGTCGTTCGATGGCGCCGGGTCGATCAACGGTCATGCGGGCAATGCTCCCCGATGGCTCGGCGGCCCCCGCACCAAGGTCGCGGCACAGGCCCGCGGCGGGCGGAAACGTGAGGACAGGAGGTTGTCGTCGGCACGGGGTCGATAGTTCCCGGCACCTCTGACATTTTCCTCCGGCGTACCATCTCCGGTTGTGACAGCGGCCGACCCCCTCACCGCCCTCGCCCTCGCCGCCCGGAGCGGCGACGCGGACGCGCAGGCCGCGCTTGTGCGCGGCACCCAGGCGGAGGTGTGGCGGTTCACCGCCGCGCTGGTGGATCCCGGCGCCGCCGACGATCTCACCCAGGAGACCTATCTGCGCGCCTTCAAGGCGCTGCCCGGCTTCGTGGGCCGGGCCATGGTCCGCACCTGGCTGCTCGGCATCGCCCGGCGCACCTGCGCCGACCACCTGCGGGCCG
>NZ_JBEZGQ010000961.1:0-3194 GCF_040650095.1 Actinoplanes sp. NPDC048791
ACGGCCGGCCACCGTGGCGAGCACGGCTGCGGCCGCCGCCGCGATGACCCCGAGGATCCCGGGTACAGGCATGCGCCGGTCAGCGACGCGGTGCAGGTTGCCCATGACCGCCGTGAGGGTGCTGTCGTCGACGTGCGCGAGGGCGGACCGCTGGACGAGCGCGCAGAAGGCATCGGTGCCGTAGACGATTCCGGTGCTCAGGACGGCCAGCAGGGCGGCGAGTTGCGAGACCAGTGTCATGCCTGGGCCTCGGGACCGCCGAGCGGGGGCAGGGCGCCGATCTGCTGGAACATCTGCATCAGGTTCAGCTGGTCCCAGTGCTCGACGAACAGGCCGTCGCGCACCCGCCAGATGTCGATGCTGCGCATCTCGACGGGCTTGCCGCCGGCCGGGATGCCCAGCAGGTCCCCGGTGTGGGTGCCGCGGTAGACGAAGCGGCCGACGACGCGGTCACCGGAGACGATCAGGTCCTCCATGGTGACCTTCACGTCGGGCAGGCCGGTGAAGAACGCGGACCAGAACTGGCGGTTGGCCTCGCGTCCGTCGGCGACGAAGTCGTTGTGGTTGAGGTAGTCCTCGGCGATGAACCTGTCCACCAGGTCCGGGTTGTGGGTGTTGGTCATCTCGACGAAGAGATCGGCGAGCTGGTGTCCGGGTGTGGTCATGTCAGGCTCCGCATCGTGGTTAGCACTGCTAGCGCTAGCGACGCTAATCCGCAATTCCGCTCGCGTCAATAGCGGCGCTAGCGAAGCTGTCGGTGCTACAGTCAGGCATGGCTATCGAGGACCGCCGGCAGCGCGAGCGCGACGCCCGCCGCCGGCTGATCACGGCGACGGCGCGCACCCTGGCCGAGACCGAGGGCTGGGAGGCGGTCACCACGCGCCGGCTGTCCACCGAGATCGAATACAGCCAGCCCGTGCTCTACAAGCATTTCGGCTCGATGGAGGACATCGTCGAAGCCGTCGCGGTCGAGGGCTTCGAGGAGCTCGCCGAGACACTGCGCGCCGCCCGCGGCGACAGCCGGGCATCCGGCGACGAGCTCGGCCGGGTCGCCGCCGCCTACAGCGACTTCGCCACGAAGAATCCCGCGCTGTTCGACGCGATGTTCATCCGGTCCACCCGGCTGCACTTCGCCGCCGAGGACACTCCGGTGCCGCTGAAGGAGGCCTTCGCCGAGCTGCGCGCGGCGGTCGCCGCGATCGCCGGCGGGCGCGACGTCGACACCCTCACCGAGGTCGTCTGGTCGGCGCTGCACGGACTGGTGGTGCTCGGCCGCAACGGCCGGCTACGCCCGGGCCATGACACCGCCCGCATCGAGCTCCTGGTCACGCAGCTGCGCGCCGCGTCGTCCTAGGGCCGGCCCTTCAGGCACACGAACGGGCCACGGACGCCCGCGTTGAAGCGTTCGGCCGCGGCCAGGGCCTTCTTCACCCGGCGGCGCGGGCCCAGCGCGGTGCCCGCCGTGGCGTAGAGCGCGCCCAGGGCGATCTGGTCACCGCAGCCGACCGCGGCGAAACCGTCGGCCGCCTTCGCCACCTGGTAATCGTCGTGGACGGCGAAGAGCTGCCCGCGTACGCCGACCAGGAAGGTGCCGCCCTCCTCGCGGTCGTTCTCCTTGGCCGCCCAGCCGCCCGCCTTGAGGCAGTCGCGCACCGCGTCGATGAACGTCGTCGCCATGAACCGGTCCAGGTCGCCGGTGGGCTTGGGCAGGGTCAGCGAATACCGGATCAGCTGACCCATCCGGAACGAGGTGGTGAAGCCGAACAGGTAGCGGTTCTTGCGGAACACCTTCGCGTCGGCGCGCACGGTCAGGCTCAGGCCCGACACCCCCGCACTGTCCCCGCCGATGTAGACCGAACCCGACTGCGTCAACCCGGCGATGGCCGTCATGGGTACACCGTCGCACAGCCGGCCCGCGCCGTCGATCGGCCGACGGGTGCCGCACCGAACGGGGAGTCCTCGGCACCGTCGCACGCACAGTGCGAGATCGCCCTGGTCAGCGGGCTTGCATGGACGCACCGAGCGAGATCACACCCGGAAGGGGTGGAACGTATGAACGCAGTCCTGCGGCATCACGCGAGGAGGGCCGCCGTCGTCGGATCCGTCCTGGCGGTCATCGGCGGTGGTCTCCCCGGTGCCCGTCCGGCGGCGGCCGTTGCCGACCCGCCGGGCACGGTCCTGTCCACGGCGGCGGCCACTCTGCCACCGGAGCTGACCGCCCTGGCCACCGGCAAGCGCGTCTCGTACGTCAGCACGAGCGTCACCGGCGCGAGCATCACCACCACCGGGCTCGTGCTCAGCCCCAAGCGCAAGAAGGCCCACAAGACCGTGGTCTGGGGGCACGGCACCACCGGGCTGGCCGACCAGTGCGCGCCCTCCGAGAATCAGGGAGTCTTCTGGCCGGAGGCCCGGGCCGCCGTGGCCGAGCTGCTCACCCGGGGCTGGACCGTCACGGCCCCCGACTATCCGGGCCTGGGTACGCCGCAGGCACACCCGTACCTGATCGGTGGCAGCGCGGCCCGCTCGATGATCGACAGCGTCAAGGCCGCCCGTCACCTGGACACCAACCTCGGCCCCGAGTACGTCCTCGACGGCCACTCCCAGGGCGGCCAGGGCGCACTGTTCGCCGGCGAACTGGCACCGGGCTACGACGGCGACCTCACGCTGCGCGGCGTCGCGGCCATCGCCCCGGTCTCCAACGTCGACGTGCTGGCCCCGCTGATCCCCGGCACACCCGGGCAGGGCTACCTGGTGATGGCCCTGTACGGCCTGGCCGCGGTCCAGCCGTCGTTCGACCCGCTCACCGTGCTGGCCCCGCTCGCCCGGCAACGCGTGTCCGTGCTCCAATCCGGCTGCCTGTACGAGATCCTGGCCCAGTACCAGTCGCTGAAGGCCGGTCAGCTGCTCCTGGGCGGTGCCCTGCCGCCGGCGGTGGTGGACCAGCTGGCCCACTACGACAACCCGGCCCAGGCGGCGCCGAGCGCGCCGATCCTGCTCGTGCAGGGCTCGGCCGACGAGGCAGTGCCGGCCTTCATCACCGACGCGCTGGAGGACCAGCTGGACGACTACCCGCAGCCGGTCCAACTCGTCACGCTCGCGAACGAGAACCACGACGGCGCGGTGTTCGCCTCGACGACCCTCGTCGCGGACTGGATCGCCGCCCGCTTCGCCGCCTGACATCCACGGACCGGGAG
>NZ_JBEZGQ010000962.1:0-3191 GCF_040650095.1 Actinoplanes sp. NPDC048791
GCCCGGGCGGCGCGTTCCGGCTCGCGGCGCAGCATGACCTCGCGTTCCTTGCGCAGCACGCTGCCGCTCTCGTCGGTCAGCACCAGCGTGCCGTAGTCGCCCTCGACCGCCAGCAGGCCCTGGGCGAGCAGCTGCCGGACCACGCCGCGCCACTCCGCCTCACGCAGCTCTGCGCCGATGCCGAACACGCTCAGCTCGTGGTGGCGGAACTGGGTGACCTTCTCCGTGGTCTTGCCGAGCAGGATGTCGATGGACTGGCCGGCGCCGAACTTCTGGCCGCGCTCGCGCTGCAGGCGCAGCACCGTGGAGAGCAGCTTCTGCGCCGGCACCGTGCCGTCCCAGGACTCCGGGGGATTGAGGCAGGTGTCGCAGTTGCCGCAGGCCGCCGCCGTGGTCTGGCCGAAGTAGGCGAGCAGCTGGCCGCGCCGGCACTGCACGGTCTCGCAGAGCGCGAGCATGGCGTCCAGGTGCGCGGCCAGGTTGCGCCGGTGGGTGAAGTCGCCCTCGGACGTCTCGATCATCTTGCGCTGCTGCACCACGTCCTGCAGCCCGTACGCCAGCCACGCGGTGGACGGCAGCCCGTCGCGCCCGGCCCGGCCGGTCTCCTGGTAGTAGCCCTCGACGGACTTGGGCAGGTCGAGATGGGCGACGAAGCGCACGTCGGGCTTGTCGATACCCATGCCGAACGCGATCGTGGCCACCATGACCAGGCCGTCCTCGCGCAGGAAGCGGGACTGGTTGGCCGCGCGGACGCGTGAGTCGAGACCGGCGTGATAGGGCAGCGCGGGGATGCCGTTCTGCACCAGGAACTCGGCCGTCTTCTCCACCGAGGCCCGGGACAGGCAGTAGACGATGCCGGCGTCGCCGGGGTGCTCGGTGCGCAGCAGGTCGAGCAGCTGCCGGCGGGGCTCGTTCTTGGCGACGATGCGGTACTGGATGTTGGGGCGGTCGAAGCTGGCGGTGAAGTGCCGGGCACCGGTCAGGTCGAGCCGCTCGGCGATCTCGGCGTGGGTGGCCGCGGTGGCCGTGGCGGTCAGCGCGATGCGCGGCACGTCGGGCCAGCGCTCGTGCAGCATCGACAGGTTGAGATAGTCGGGGCGGAAGTCGTGGCCCCACTGCGACACGCAGTGCGCCTCGTCGATGGCGAACAGCGAGATCCGGCCGCGGTCCAGCAGCCGCTGGGTGGCCGGGACGCCGAGACCCTCCGGCGCCACGTAGAGCAGGTCGAGCTCGCCGGCGACGAAGGCCTGCTCCACCCGCCGGCGCTCGGTGAGATCCTGCGTCGAGTTGAGGAAGCCGGCCCGCACACCGAGCGTGCGCAGCGCGTCGACCTGATCCTGCATGAGGGCGATGAGCGGCGAGATCACCACGGCGACGCCGTCGCGCACCAGCGCGGGAATCTGGTAACACAGCGACTTGCCGCCGCCGGTGGGCATCAGCACGAGGGCGTCGCCACCGGCGATGACGTGCTCGATGATCTCGCGCTGCTCACCGCGGAAGGCGGCGTAGCCGAAGACCCGGTTGAGCACGTCGACGGCGGACCGGGGGATCTCGGGGGCGGAAGTCACTCCGCGATAGTAGTGACTTCCTCCGGGGCGGGCCCGGACCCTGTGGACAACGGGCGGATCGCCGCGCCGGTCTCGATCGGCAGCAGGAGCAGCAGCCCCACGGCTATCCACACGTACGTGTTACTGCCGGCGGCGGCCCCCCAGCCGGACGGGTCGGCCCACCACAACCACACGACACTGCTGCTCAGCACCACCCAGAGCGCCGCCACGACGAACCGGCCCCGCCGGTCCAGCAGGACGGCCAGCGCCGGCAGCAGCCAGACCAGGTGGTGCACCCAGGTCACCGGGCTGAGCAGGCACGCCAGCGCCCCGGTCAGGGCGAAGCCGGCCAGGTCATCGCCGGCCGCCGCGGCCTGCCGGGTCCGCAGCCACCAGATCGCCAGCATCAGCGCCACTGCCGCGAGCCACCACCCCACGTCCCCGTCCAGGCGGGCGACGACGCCTCGCAGCGACTGGTTGGAGACGTAGTCCAGCCGGCCGACCCGGGCGGTGTCCCAGACCGCGCCGGTCCAGAACGTCCACGAGGCGCCTGGCCCGAGCAGGCCGGCCAGCAGGGTCGCGACGACGGCCGTGCCCGCAGCGACAGCGGCGGCCCGGTAGCGGCGGCTGACGAGCAGGTAGCCGATGAAGACGGCCGGGGTCAGCTTGATCGCCGTGGCGATCCCGATGCCCACGCCTGACCAGCGGGAACCCCGCCGCAGCGCCCTCAGGTCGGCGCAGACCAGCACGAGCAGGACGAGATTGACCTGGCCGAAACTGATCGTGTCGCGGGCCGGCTCGAAGACGAGCACCGCTATGAACAGCAGCGCGCTCTCCGTCCACCCGGCGGCCGGTCGCAGCCGGCGCACCAGCCACCCCACGGCACCGGCGTTGACCACCAGCGAGGCCGCGATCGCGACCGGCCAGGACAGCAGCGCCAGCGGGCTCAGCACCAGGGCGGCGAACGGCGGGTACGTGAAGCCGTAGACCGTGCCCCGATAGCGGTAGGCGTACAGGTCACCGCCGTCGATCAGCCAGTGGTGCACCGCGCCGCGGTAGACCCCCAGGTCGAAGAAGTGCCGGAAGGTGGGCACCGTGGCCAGGAAGACGCCGGCGACGGTCGCCGCGCCAAGCACCAGCGCGAGCCGGGACCTCACCGGGGCACCGCCGGGGCCGTGACCGGTTGCCGGACGAGCCCGGACACCGCCGCTCCGAGCAGCACTCCCAGGACCGCGGCCAGCACCTCGGTGAGGTCCGCGGCGTACCCGTCGGGCAGCACGACCGGGGTCAGCACCACACACATAAGTGCCAGCGGGCGGTGCGCGGCCGGCTGTCCGGCGGCCAACGGCAGCAGTCCCCAGACGACGTACCAGGGGCGTAGCGCGGGACCGAAGGCAACCACCGCGAGCAGGACCAGGCCGAGGCCGGGCAACACCCCGACCCGATTCCGGTACGTCCACACGAGACCCGCCACGATCAGCGTGGCCAGCACCCCCGCCCAGCGCCAGAGCTGGACCGACAGGGCGGCGCCCACGTCGTCGTGAGCGAACACGGCAGCCGTCCAGCGGCCGAGGAGCGCGGTCGGAGCCCAGTTGTCCGAGGAGATCGGGGTGCCCAGCGCGCCGATCCAGCCGTACCCGGTGC
>NZ_JBEZGQ010000963.1:0-3186 GCF_040650095.1 Actinoplanes sp. NPDC048791
CGGGCCGCACTGCCCGCCCGGCCGGTTCGGGCCGAACGGGCGCGTCGGGCCGAACATGTCCCGCAGGCGGCGGCGCCGGGCCGGGCCGCTGGGCCACCGGCCGGTCATCCGACGAAGTCCTGGGTCAGCCAGACCTTGCCGCCCGACTCGCGGACGACGCTGAGCCCGATCCGATTGAAGTCCTTGCTGAGCAGGTTCTTGCGATGGCCGTCGGCCGGCGGCACCTCGGCCAGCATGCTGTCGCACAGCCCGTTGGCGGCCTTGACGATCTCCGAGTCCGCGGCGCCCGCGAAGCCGAAGCCGATGTTCTCGCCGGCCGAACGCCACTGCACACCCTGCGCGCTGAACCGGTCGCCGATGCCGCCCTCGCCCGAGCACTGGTGGTTGAGCCCGCACCCGTCGATCATCCGCTGGTTGTGCAGCGCCGCCGCCTTCGACAGCGAGCTGTCCAGCGACAACGCCGCCAGCCCCTCGTCGCCGCGGGCCGCGTTGATGTGGTCCAGCACCTGATCGAGAATCGAGCCGCTGGTCGCCGGGGCGTTCTTCGGCTTCGGCTTGTCCGCCGGCGCGGTCGTCCGGCGCTTGGAGGAGGTCGCCGGCTTCGTCGCGGCCTTGGTCGGCGCCTTGGTCACCGGGGTGGCGCTCGTCACCGACGGGGACGGTGACGGGGTCGCCGAGCTCGGCAGGATCGTCTCGTCCAGGAGATCGGTGCCGGTGTCCGGCTCACCCGCCGGCTCGGCCACGACCAGGGGGACGTCCGCGGCCGTACGGGTCGCCGGGGGTGCGGCCTGCCGGTTGAAGCCGACGACCGTGAAACCCACCCCGATCACCACGGCGGTGGCTCCCGCCACCAGGGTGTACCGGAATCTCTGGGCAGCGGGCATCGGCACGGGACGGTCACCTCGGGAGTAGCGGGTCGCGGCCGCGCGGGCGCGGCAGGAAGCCGGGTGGGGGACGGCAACACCAGCGACTATGCGGCCCGCGGGCCCCGCGCGGGGGCCACCTCAGGAGCGCTTAAGGATCGACTCACGAAGACATAAGAAGCCGGGTACGCAGGGCGGCCACCACGCTGTCGTCGAGCTCCAGCCGCTCGGCCGCGTACCGGTGCACCGAACCGTGCCCGGCGGTGAGCTCGGCCAGGACCATCCGGATGAGCTCGGCCGGCGCCCGGCCGTAGCCGGGCCAGCGCAACTCCCGGCCCGGATGCTCGGCCAGCCACCGCTCCCGCAGCCGCGGCGTGGCCAGCTCGGTGAGGGCGAAATCGGCGGCGATCGTCTCGACCGGCACGTCCAGCAGCGCCAGCACCAGCGCGGCGAGCAGCCCGGTGCGGTCCTTGCCCGAGGCGCAGTGGAACACCAGCGGCGAGTCCGCGGCGGCGATGGTCTCGATCGCCTGCCGCAGCTCGGCGGTGCCGTCGGCGGCCACCTCGGCGTACCGGTCGGCCAGATAACGCCACGGGTCGAGGTCCGGATCGATCTGCGACTGGTCGTAGGGGCGATGCTCGATGCTCAGGTTGAGCCAGGTCACCCCGTCGATGGCGGGCAGCCGGCCGGCCGCGGCGATCTCCCACGGATAGCGCAGGTCGATGACCGTGCCGACGCCCAGCTCCCGGAAGCGCCGCAGGTCGTCCTCCCCGGCGAGGCGGCCGAGGGAGTCGGCGCGGTAGAGCGTGCGCCAGCGGGTGGTCCGGCCGTCGCTGGTCGCGTAGCCGCCCAGGTCGCGGAAGTTGCAGAGGCTGTCGAAGGGCACGTGCCGGCCGGAGGTCATGCCGGAAATCATCGCCTCTGCGAGGATCTGGACATGACGAGGGAGCTGCCGCAGGGCTATCAACTGGTCGAAGGGGCGCCGCCGGTCGAGGCGTACCTGACGCTGCGGCGCGACAGCGGACTGTCGCCCAAGACCTGGGAGCAGGCGGTCGCGGCACTGCCGGGCAGCTGGTACGCCTGCCACATCGTGCACACGGAAACCGGTACGGCGGCCGGTATGGGCCGGATCATCGGCGACGGCGGCTGGTACTTCCACATCGTCGACATGGCCGTCCTGCCCGACCACCAGCGCCGCGGCCTCGGCGACGTGGTGCTGACGGCGCTGCTGGCCCGGATCAGGCAGGTGGCCCCGCCGGACGCGTACATCAACCTGCTCGCCGACGCACCGGGCCGCCGCCTCTACGCCCGCCACGGCTTCGTCGACACCGCCCCCGTCTCCCTCGGCATGGCATTGAAGCTCGGCTAACCGACCCAGGCCAGGAAGCGTTCGTAGAGGTCGGCCGGGGTCGGTTCGCCGACGGTGGTGAGGTCGCCGATCGCGTCGTACATCACCGAGGCCATGTAGATGGCCAGGCCGGCCGGGAAGCGGGCGTACTGCTCGGCGAGGTCGGTCTTGGCCGGCGGGCAGGGCCACGGGTCGGCGCAGACCTGGCAGTCCCAGGTCGGGCGGGCCGGGAGGTGCTCGGTCCGCGGCAGCAGCATCGACGCACGCACCTTCCGGGCGATTCTGCTCACGTTGAGCGATCTGGGCACTACACAGAGGAGCGTGCCTGACCCGGTGTCAGTCATCAATGGCTGTCGGGGCAGCTGGCAACTTTCCGACAGGAGCGAAGTCCGAGGGGGCAATAGCCTGTGGTCGTGATCATCCCTGTTGACCTGCCCGGACCCGGCCCGGTGTGGAGCCGCTGGGTCACCCTGGCTGCCGCGCTGAGCGCCATCGGGTGGGACGACGTCTGGTCGGTGGGTGACACCGGCGCGCACCACGACGACGGCGGGGGCAACTGGGCCCACCTGGCGCTGATCGACGGCGGCCGCGCCGTCCTGTACGGCTGCGACCACGAGTACAGCGCCACCACCCACACCGACCCGCCACTGGACCTGCTCGCCGGTGCACCCGGCTGGCTGCCCTGGGACGATCTCGTGCCGTACGCCGCCGAGGACCAGCTCGGTTACGTGCTCTGGCACGACGGCGGCAGCTGGCACCGGGTCGAGTATCCGGACGGCGTGCACGACGGGCTCGCCGAGACGGCCGGCGCCGTGCTGGACGCGGACGCCACGGTGGCCGCGCTGGTCGACGTGGTCTTCGAGTGGGGGCAGCACGACGTCGACACCGCCGGCGAACGGGCTGACGTGCGGGCTGCCGCCGCGAACATGCGAGCGGTGGACGGCTGGCACGCCTGGGTGCTCGAGTCGACCGGCG
>NZ_JBEZGQ010000964.1:0-3183 GCF_040650095.1 Actinoplanes sp. NPDC048791
GCGAGGTCCTGCCCGAACGGCGGGCCGGCGGCGACGCGCTGCGGGCGGCGAGCCGTGCACGGTCAGGGTCGCGGTCGCCGTGATGTCGGTGCAGGAGCGGCCCGCGAGGATCGAGTGCCGGGCCGCCTCGACCACCGGCCGTTCCCCGACCACGTCGTAGAACGCCAGGTCGTCCACCCGCAGCGGCATCGTCACGGTGGCGCGCTCACCGGGCGCCAGCCGGACCCGCCGGAAGCCCCGCAACTGCCGCAGCGGCTGCTTGTCCCGCGACCGGCGCTGCCGGGTGTAGAACTGCACGACCTCGGTGCCCGGCCGATCGCCTACGTTGACGACGTCGACGCTGACCTCCACCTGCTCACCCGGTGCCGCCTGCTCGGCACTCAGCCGCAGGTCGTGGTGCTCGAAACGGGTGTAGCCCAGCCCGTGCCCGAACGGGTACAGCGGCCGGCCCCGGAAGTACAGGTACGTCGCGTCGCTGCCGATGATGTCGTAGTCGAGCAGGTCCGGCAGTTCGTCGGCGCCGCGGTACCACGTCTGCGGCAGCCGGCCGGTCGGCTCCACCGGCTCACCGTCGGGCGTCCCGCCCAGCAGCACGTCGGCCAGCGCGGAGCCGAACTCCTGACCGCCGTGGGCCGACCACACCAGCGCCGGCAGGTGCTCCTGCGCCCAGCCCACCGCGTACGGGTAACTGCTCGTCAGCACCAGCACGGTCCGCGGATTGGCCGCCCGTACGGCCCGCAGCAACGCCTCCTGCCGCGGCGGCAGCGCCAGGTCGATCCGGTCCTCGGTCTCGCGCCCGGCCACCATCGGATGGTTGCCCAGCAGCACCAGCGCCACGTCCGCGTCCCGGGCCAGCGCCGCGGCGGCCGCCACCCCGTCCTCGGCCAGCTCCAGCGTGAAGGCGGTGGCCGTGTCCTCGGTGGCGGCGTCCGCGCGCAGCACGCCGTCGGGGCCGGTCGCGACGTACCGGTTGCTCGCCAGGTGCCGCAGCACCACCGCGTCCCGGCGCCGGATCGGCTCGAAGGTCTCCCGGACCACCCACTCGCCCGGCTCCGGCCGGTCGTTGACCAGCACGCCGTTCTCGTCGGCCCGCACGTAGCGCCGGTTGGCGGCGGCGCGCAGCGTGATGGTGCCGCCGCCCCAGTCGAGCAGGTCGAACCCGGCCGTCAAGCCTGTGGTCGTCTCACCGACCCGCAGCGGGGCGCCGTCCGGAGTGTCGCCCGCGAGCACCGTCCCGGTGGCGGTCCGGAGCCGGACCCGGTCGACGCCCTCCGCGGTGCGCACGTTCTGCTCGCCGAGGCGCTCGGCCAGGCCGGCGCGGGCGGTCACCGCGTACGGCAGGGTGCCGCTGTACCAGTCCGCCAGCACGGTGTCGGCCAGCGGCCCCAGCACCGCGACCGTCGCGTCCGGTGCCAGCGGAAGCACCGCGTCGCTGTTCTTGAGCAGGACAACACTGCTCCGGGCCGCTTCCCGGGCGAGCCGCTGGTGCTCGACACAGTTGACCACTTCGGCGGTCGTGGCCGCGTACGGGTTGGGTCCCTCCGGGTCGAACTCGCCCAGCCGGAACCGGACCGCCAGGATGTGCCCGGCCGCCGCGTCCACGTCGGAGCCGCTGAGCAGGCCTCGCTCCAGCGCCTCGTGCAGCCGTTCCAAAGTCGCCGTGGCGTCCTCGGTGAAACAGTCGACCCCGGCGCGCAGCGCGGCGGCGAAGGCGGCCGCGTGGTCACTCAGATAGCCCTGCTCACCGGCGAGATTGCTGCACGCGTACGCGTCCCCCACGACCAGCACGTCGTCGGCGGTCCAGGTGCGCAGCTCGTCGGCCAGCAACGGGCTCAGGTGCGTCGGCCGCCCGTTGACCAGGTTGTACGACGCCATGACAGCGACCGCCGCGCCGGTGGCGATGGGCTCGCGGAAGGCCGGTAGCTCGTACTCGTGCAGCACGCGCGGAGGCAGGTCGCTCGACGTGAGGTGCCGCTCGGTCTCGTTGTTGTAGCCCAGGAAGTGCTTGAGCGTCGGCGCTGTCCGCAGGTAGCGCGGGTCGTCGCCGCGCAGCCCCCGGGCGTACACGCCACCCAGGACGCCGGTGAGCCAGGGGTCCTCGGCATACCCCTCCTCGTTGCGGCCCCAGCGCGGGTCCCGCAGCGGGTTGACCACCGGGGCCCAGACGTTGAGGCCCACGCCCGCCGGGTCCTTGTGGTGCAGTCCGCGCACCTCGTCGCCGACCGCCGCGCCGACCCGGCGCACCAGCTCCGGGTCCCAGCTGCTGCCCAGCCCGACGGACTGCGGGAAGACGGTGGCCTCGCCGAGCCAGGCGACCCCGTGCAGGGCCTCGGTCCCGGTGCGGAACGGTCCGACGCCGAGGCGCGGGACCGGGGCCTGGTGCTGGTGCAGCAGAGCCACCTTCTCCGCCAGGGTCAGCCGGCTGAGCAGGTCGGTGACCCGGTCGGCCAGCGGCCGCCCCGGGTCCCGGAACGTGCCACCGACCGGTTCGGTCATGGCTGAGCCTCAGCTGCCATGCCCTCGTGGCCCTCGCGGGTGGGGCCGCGGCGTGGTGCGGCTGGTTGCCGCTCGGTGCAGTCGGTCATGGCGGTGGTTCTCCTCGGCGTGGGATCGAGGCGGTGCCGGCCGGACCGTGGCTGCGGCCCGACCGTCGAAGCGCTTCGATGAGGATCCGGAAAAGGCTCCGCCGGGACCAGGGATTACATCCGTGTTACGGCGGAGCCTTCTGAGGTTGGCACCAGGCATCGACACCGGTCAAGAGGTACGGTGAGATCCGTCGATGCCCGGCGGGCGCTCACGCCGCCGGGGCCGGCAGCTTCCCCGCCTCGAGCCGGTCCAGCGCGAGCATCGCGCCGCCCAGCGCCGCCCCGTCCGGGTGCAGTGTGGACGCGGTGACCCGGCAGCCGATCTCGCCCGGCGCGCGGGACGCCAGCTCGGTCTCCACCGCCGGCAGCAGCCACGGCGCGAGGGTGGCGAAGCTGCCGCCGAGCACCACGACCTGCGGGTCCAGCAGCTCGGCCAGCATCGCCACGCCGCGGCCGAGCAGCGTGCCGGTCTCGGTGAGGGCCTTGACCACGTGGGCGTCGCCGTTGCCGGCCAGGGCCGTGATCCGCTCCAGCTCCGGGGCGAAGTCGACGATCGGGCCGTCCGGCGCGGTGTCCGGCAGGGCCCGGCGGACCAGCG
>NZ_JBEZGQ010000965.1:0-3179 GCF_040650095.1 Actinoplanes sp. NPDC048791
CGCTCGGCCGGGTCTGGGTGGCCGGCTGGGCCGTGGCGCTCACCGGCGAGCAGGCCCGCGAGGCCGCCCTGGACTACGCCGACTCCGACCCGGCACCCGATCTGCTCGACGTGGGCGACTCCCAGGTCCTGCACCGGATGGAGGTCGCCGAGGTGCGCTACGAACGCAACGGCGTGCTGGTCGACGTCGACCCGGACGACTACGCCCTGGCCGGCCCCGACCCGCTGCGCACCATCGAGTTCGACCTGATCGCCGACCTCGCCGACCACCACGTCGACGAGATGGCCGGCTACGTCCGCCGCCAGCTCGGCCCGGCCGCCCGCCCCGGCGACGAGCCCAGGGTCGTGCGCCTGGACCGGTACGGCTTCATGGTCCGCCTGGGCGACCGGCTCGCCCGGCTGGCCTTCCCGCGCCCGGTCACCGACCGCCACGACCTGGCCCACCTGCTGCACCCGGTGCTCTGTCACCGGTGCACCCGTGACAGCGAGGCCGAAACAATCCGCTGATCGGATGTTCACCCCGAAGTGGTCCCGGCGGTAGACCGTAAGGACCAGGATGGTCGTCGGCGCAACGGCGCCCGGACCGATGGAGGCATCATGGGAACGATCACCACATCCGACGGTACGGAGATCTTCTACAAGGACTGGGGCTCGGGCCAGCCGATCGTCTTCAGCCACGGCTGGCCGTTGTCGGCCGACGACTGGGACACCCAGCTGCTGTTCTTCGTCCAGCACGGCTACCGGGTCATCGCCCATGACCGGCGCGGACACGGGCGATCCACGCAGACCAGCGACGGCCACGACATGGACCACTACGCCGACGACCTGGCCGCCCTGACCGCCCACCTCGACCTGCACGACGCTGTGCACGTCGGACACTCCACCGGCGGCGGCGAGGTCGTGCACTACATCGCCCGCCACGGCGAGTCCCGGGTGGCCAAGGCGGTGCTGATCAGCGCGGTCCCGCCGCTGATGGTGCAGACCGAGGCCAACCCCGGCGGCCTGCCCAAGAGCGTCTTCGACGACCTCCAGGCGCAGCTGGCCGCCGGCCGGTCCGACTTCTACCGGGCCCTGCCGTCCGGCCCGTTCTACGGCTTCAACCGCCCCGGCGTGGAGCCCTCCGAGGCGATCATCCAGAACTGGTGGCGGCAGGGGATGATGGGCGGGGCCAAGGCGCACTACGACGGCATCGTCGCCTTCTCGCAGACCGACTTCACCGAGGACCTCAAGAAGATCACGGTGCCGGTCCTGGTCATGCACGGCGACGACGACCAGATCGTGCCGTACGCCGACTCCGCGCCGCTGTCCGCGAAGCTGGTGCAGAACGGGACGCTGAAGACCTATGCCGGTTTCCCGCACGGGATGCCGACCACGCAGGCCGAGACGATCAACGCCGACCTGCTGGCCTTCCTGCAGTCCTGACGTGGGCCACCGCCCCGGCGGCGCAAGTCAGGCGTCGAAGACGCCCGGCAGGTCACCCGTCAGGTAGCGCTGCACGGTCGGGCCGATCGCGGCCACCAGCCGTTCGGCCGGGGCGGAGGCCACCGGCTCGACCTTGAGCAGGTAGCGGATCATCGCGAGGCCGCCGATCTGGGTGGCGACCAGCGCCGCCCGGGTCGGTGCCTCCTTCTCGTCGATGTCCAGCTCGGCGATCGCGCGGCGCAGCACCTGGGTGACCACGAACTCGCGCATCAGCCGGGCCGTCCACTCGTTGCTCATCGCCGAGCGCATCAGGGCCACCGCGGCCACGCCGGCGGGGGAGTCCCAGATCCGCAGCACCAGGGCGACGAGCCGCTCGCCCGCCTGCTCACGGGGCCCGGCCATCGCCTCCGGGATCAGCTCGGCCGGGTTGATCGGTGAGTTCATCGACGCCAGGAAGAGCTTCTCCTTGGTGCCGAAGTAGTGGTGGACCAGGGCCGGGTCGACCCCGGCGGCGGCGGCGATGGCCCGTACCGAGGCCTTGTCGAAGCCGGCCTCGGCGAACACGGTGCGGGCGGATTCCAGGATGGACTGCTTGGTGTCCTGGTTGCCCGGACGCCGCCCGCTACGCCGTACCAAAAGAGCTCCTTGTCAGGGGGTGCGGCGCCGCAGCGTCGCGGCGGCCAGGACCAGCGCGACGACCACCGCACCGAGCACGACCGTCAGGTCGCGCCACATCGTCGTGGTGGCGTCGGGGTGGGCTCCGACCTGGGTCAACGCCTCGATCGCGTACGACAGCGGCAGCACGTCCGAGGTCGCCTGCAGCCAGCCGGCCATCTGCCCGCGCGGCACGAACAGCCCGCACAGCAGGATCTGCGGCACGACCACCACCGGTAGGAACTGTACGGCCTGGAACTCGGTGCGTGCGAAGGCGCTGCAGAACAGCCCGAGCGCCACCCCGAGCACCGCGTTGACCACGGCGATCAGCACGACCAGCCCGGCGGTGCCGACCGTGTCCAGCCCCAGCGCCCAGTACGCCACCGCCACCGCGACCCCGGCCTGCACCGCCGCGGCCAGCCCGAACGCGAGCCCGTAGCCGAAGAGCAGATCGAGCTTGCCCAGCGGGGTGGTGAGCAGCCGTTCCAGGGTGCCGGTGGTGCGTTCGCGCAGCATCGCGATGCTGGTCACCAGGAACATGATCACGAACGGGAAGATCCCGAGCATGACCAGGGCGATGCGGTCGAAGGTGCCACCCGCGCCGTCGTACATGAAATAGAGCAGGACCAGCAGGACCGCCGGCACGACGACCAGCAGGGCCACCGTGCGCCGGTCGTGCCGCAGCTGCCGCAGGATGCGCGCGGCCGTGGAGAGAGTGATCCGCAGACTCATGCCGCCGCCACCTCCCGGTCGCGGATGAGGCGCAGGAAGGCCTCTTCCAGGTCGTCGGTGCCGGCCGCGGCGCGGATCGCGTCGGGGGAGTCGTCGCCGATCAGCCGGCCCTCGCGGATCAGCAGCAGCCGGTCGCAGCGCCCGGCCTCGTCCATCACGTGGCTCGAGACCAGCAGGGTCGTGCCCGCCGCGGCCAGCGCGTGGAACTTCGCCCACAGGTCGGCCCGCAGCACCGGGTCCTGCCCGACGGTGGGCTCGTCCAGCACCAGCAGCCGGGGCGCGCCGATCATCGCGCAGCCCAGCGAGGCCCGGCTGCGCTGGCCGCCGGACAGGTTGCCGACCAGCTGACCGGCCGCGCCGGCCAGGCCGACG
>NZ_JBEZGQ010000966.1:0-3178 GCF_040650095.1 Actinoplanes sp. NPDC048791
GGGGTGGCATCCGTGGTCGGGGATCATCGGGCCGAGCGACCTCCGGCGTCGCGGGTGTCAACGGGCCAAGTGGCACCCCGGCGTCGCGGGCGTCGCGGGCGTCGCGGGCGTCGCCCGAGCCGGGTGGGGATCCGCGGTCCGGGGTATCACCGGGCCGTGTGGCACCCCGGCATCGCTGGGCCGGGTGGCAATCTCGGTCGGGGTTATCTCCAGGCCGGGGGCATCCGGCGTCGCGGGCGTTGCAAGCGCTCCCGGCGCTCTGCGGGATTGGCTGGACCGGTGCGGTTGTTGCCGCGACCCCCAATCAGGGGAGTTGCGGGACGCCTGCCGGGTCCAGGGGCCAGGCCGGGTTGTGGGTGATCTCCCACAGGTGGCCGTCCGGGTCCGTGAAGTAGCCCAGATACCCGCCCCACTCCGCCGCGCCGCCGGCCTTCACCAGAGTTGCGCCGGCCTGGACCGCTGAGCGCAGTGCCTCGTCCACCGCCGCCGGGCTTTCCACGTTTATCGCCAGCATTGTGCCGCGGAAGTCGGCGGCCGGGTTCGGTGGTGGCTGGCGGGTCGGCAGGCCCGCGTCTGCCGTGATGTCGTCGGTCGCGACCAGGGACAGCAGACCGCCGGCGGTGTGGAAGAAGCTGACCACGCCGGGCACCGAGGCCGTCGACAGCCGCCAGCCCAGGGACTCGTAGAACTCGGTGGCTCGGGCCACGTCGGCCACGCCGAGGGTGGCCAGGCTGACTCGGGCAGGAACGGACATGGCAGGAAGTCTGCCACTTGTCCGATCTTGCCCGGGCCGTACCCCTGGCTCAGAAGGTGTGTTCCTCCGCCGGGAACTCACCGCCGCGGACCTCGTCCGCGAACTGCCTGGTCGCTTCGGTCAGGATGCCCGACAGGTCGGCGTAGCGCTTCACGAAGCGCGGCGCCTTACCCTCGCGCAGGCCCGCCATGTCCTGCCAGACCAGCACCTGCGCGTCCGTGTCCGGGCCCGCGCCGATGCCCACCGTCGGGATGGTCAGTTCCTTGGTGATCTGCTTCGCCACCTCGCCGGGCACCATCTCCAGCACCACCGCGAACGCGCCCGCCTCGGCCACCGCGCGGGCGTCGGCGATGACCTCCTCCGCGTCGCTGCCGCGGCCCTGTACGCGGTAGCCGCCGATGGTGTGCTCGCTCTGCGGGGTGAAGCCGATGTGGGCCATGACCGGGATGCCCGCGCCGGTGAGCGCCCGGATCTGGTCCGCGGTGCGGCGGCCGCCCTCGAGTTTGACGGCGTGGGCGCCGCCTTCCTTCATGAAGCGGACCGCGGTGCGCAGCGCCTGGGTAGGGCCCTCCTCGTACGAGCCGAACGGCAGGTCGCCCACCACCAGGGCCGTCTTCGTCGCGCGGACCACTGCGCGTACCAGGGGAAGCAGCTCCTCCGTGGTGACCGGGAGGGTCGTCTCGTAGCCGAAGACGTTGTTGGCCGCGGAGTCGCCGACCAGCAGGACCGGGATGCCGGCGCGGTCGAAGATCGCGGCCGTGTACTGGTCGTAGGACGTCAGCATCGGCCAGCGGTCGCCGCGTTCCTTCGCGGCGATCAGGTCGCGGGTGCGCACCCGGCGGGTGGCGGGGCCCCCGTACAGGGTGGGGATCTCGGACATCTCTGTCTCCTTCCCTCGAGGCCGCGGTGTGCGGTCCCCGGGTCTGCCCCAAATCGTCGCACCCGGCACGCCGCACCGGTCAGGGTTCAGTGGAGCCGGTCACACCCCTTCCCGGAAGCGGTTGGTGATCGGCAGACGGCGGTCGCGGCCGAACGCCTTGATGGAGATCTTGGTGCCCGGCGCGGACTGCCGGCGCTTGTACTCGGCCAGGTCGACCATGCGCAGCACCCGGTCCACCAGCGCGGCATCGTGGCCCGCCGCGATCAGGTCGTCGCGGCCCTGGTCGCCGTCGATGTAGCCGGCCAGGATCGCGTCCAGCACGTCGTAGTCGGGCAGTGAGTCGCTGTCCACCTGGCCTGGGCGCAGCTCCGCGCTGGGCGGCTTGGAGATCGAGTTCTCCGGGATGGGGGAGTCGGCCTGGGTGTTGCGCCAGCGGGCCAGCTTCCAGACCATCGTCTTCGGTACGTCCTTGAGCGGGTTGAAGCCGCCGACCGAGTCGCCGTACAGGGTCGAGTAGCCCACCGCCAGCTCGCTCTTGTTGCCCGTCGTCAGCACCAGGTGTCCTTCCTGGTTCGACAGGGCCATCAGGATGACGCCGCGGACCCGCGCCTGCAGGTTTTCCACTGCCAGACCGGAGAGCGACATGTTGGCCAGGAAGGCGTCGACCATCGGCTGGATCGGCTCGCTGCGGTAGTCCAGGCCGGTGCGCTTGGCCAGGTCCGCCGCGTCGTCGCGGGAGTGGGTGGACGAGTAGCCGCTGGGCATCGAGACGCCGACCACGCGTTCCGGGCCGAGCGCGTCGACGGCGATCGCAGCGACCACCGCCGAGTCGATGCCGCCGGACAGGCCCAGCACGATCGAGCGGAAGCCGTTCTTCTCCACGTAGTCGCGCAGGCCCAGGGTGAGCGCCGACCAGATCTCCGCCTCGTCGTTGACCCGGTCCGCGATGCCGCCGACCGCCGGGCCGTCGGTGAGCGGGCGCAGCGCTCCGGCGACGGTGACGCGGGTGATGCCCATGGCGTCGTTCGTGCGCTCCTCGACCCGGGGCGCCTCGGCGGCGGGAGCCGGGCCGGGCTCGTTCTCGACCGCGTCGGCCTCGGGCAGCTCCAGGTCGTGGATCAGCAGCTCGGTGGTGAACTGGCCGGCCCGGGTGAGCAGCTCGCCGGCGGCGGTGACGATCATCGAGTCGCCGTCGAAGACCAGCTCGTCCTGGCCGCCGACCATGTTCACGTACGCGATGGTCGCGCCCGCCTCGGCCGCCCGGCGCTTGACCAGCGGCAGCCGGATGTCGTCCTTGTTCAGCTCGTACGGGGAAGCGTTGATGTTGACCACCAGCCCGACGCCGGCCCGCCGGGCCGCGGCGAACGGGCCGCCGGCCTGCCACAGGTCCTCACAGACGGTGAGGCCGACGTCGACGCCGCCGACGCGCACCACCGTCAGCGAATCGCCCGGCTCGAAATACGAGCCCGTGCAGCCGCGAGATGAGCCCCACGACCGCGGACTGGTCCGGCAGCGACCCGTGCAGCACCGTCTCGGGCGGTTCC
>NZ_JBEZGQ010000967.1:0-3174 GCF_040650095.1 Actinoplanes sp. NPDC048791
TCTCCGACTACATCCTCAGCCTGGGCAGCGAGCAGCTCAGCGCGCTGACTTCCGAGCTGGACGCGGTCATCGAGCGCTATCGCGCCCGCGGCGAGAGCGACCCGGCGCCGGACGCCCGCCAGGTTCTCCTTTACCTGTACGCCGTGCCGAGGATCGAGGACCCGGCATGACCGCGCTGACAGCAGTGCAGGCCCGGCGCCGCTTCCTGTGGCTGCTCGCCCTGCGCTGGCTCCCGGTCGGCCTGATGATCCCGGTCACCGTGCTGCTTCCGCTGGACCGTGGCCTGAGCCTCGCCCAGTACGGCTCCGCGGCAGCCCTGCAAGGTCTGGCCGTCCTGCTGCTGGAGCTGCCGACCGGGGGCCTGTCCGACGCGATCGGCCGGCGACCGGTGCTGCTGCTGGCCGGCGCCATCGAGATCACCGCACTGTCGCTGCTCACGGTGGCCGACTCGGTGCTGATGTTCATGATCTTCTACCTGTTGCAGGGCCTCTATCGCGCCCTGGACAGCGGCCCGCTGGAGGCCTGGTACGTCGACCACGCGCTGGCGGCCGACGCGCAGGCCGACATCGAGACCGGCCTGAGCCGCAGCGGGGTCGTCCTGGGCGTCGCCGTCGCCACGGGTGCCCTGCTCACCGGTGGTCTGGTCGCCGTCGGGCCGACCGTGCCGGGCGGAGCCCTGAGCTTGCCCGTCTACGTCGCCCTGGGCCTGCAGATCGTGTCGCTGGCGGCGGTGGCACTGCTGATGACCGAGCGGCGCCCGGGCCGCGGATTCGCCGCGCTGGCCCGGTCCGTGCGCGGGGTGCCGGCGGCGATCGGTGGCGCGCTGGGCCTGCTGCGGCGCTCCCGGGTCAGCGTGGCGCTGGAGGCGGTGGAGCTTATCTGGGGCGTCGGCATGGTGGCGTTCGAGAGCCTGATGCCGGTCCGGCTGGCCGAGGTCGTCGGCGACCCGGGCCGGGCATCGGCGCTGATGGGTCCGGTCGGCTCGGTGGCCTGGCTGGCCTCGGCCCTGGGCGCGGCGTTGATCCCGCTGCTGGCCCGCCGGATCGGAGCACCGTGGACCGGCTTCGTGTTGCGGATCCTGCAGGGCGTGACGGTGGTCGGGATGGCCCTGTTCGCCGGGCCGGTGGGAGTGATCGCGGCGTACCTGGTCTGTTACACCGTGCACGGGGCGGCGAGCCCGGTGCACAACGGGCTGCTGCACCGTCAGGTCGACGGGCCGTACCGGGCCAGTCTGCTGTCGCTGAACTCGATGGTGAGCCAGCCCGCCGGCGCGCTGGGCCTGGTCACGCTGACCGCGGTGGCGTCGGCGGCCGACCTGCGGATGTCGCTGCTGGTCGGTGCGGCGGTCCTGGCGGTGGCGGCGCCGCTCTATCTGGTCGCCCGTGGCCCGGCGGCACCGGTGGATGCCCCGGCGCCGGAGCCCGTCCCGGCGATCCACGGTGGAGTTTACTCGTGACCAGCACCGGGGTAGTAGCACGACAAGTGCTCTCATCCCCTCGGAGGAACCCATGCTTGCTATCGCCGCCGCGATCGTCTTCGGCATCTGGCTGCTGCTCGATCTCTTCGACACCAACCTCGGCGCTCCCGACCTGTTCAACTTCTCGACCATGGCCTCGCTGGGTCTCCTCCTGCTCTCGCTGTACCTGGCCGGCGTGGGCAGCGGCCCGCGCACCGGCGGCAGCGGCAGCAGCGGCCGGCGGTTCTACGGCCGTCGCCCCGGCCGCGGCTGATCCACTGATTTCGGCATACGGCCCGCCTTCGGTGCATTTCCGGCACACGAGGGCGGGCCGGTACTGTCGTTGCCGATGGAATTCGACGGACTCTTTCCGCTGACCGAGCCGGGTGGTGTCCGCACCGCGCCACCGGCCGGTGCGGCGTCCGCCGGCTTCACCGCCTGGTCCGAGGACTCTCCGCTGCCCGTACGGATGCGCCCGGCGAGCATCGACGAGCTCGTCGGCCAGCAGCACCTGCTCGCCCCCGGCGCCCCGCTGCGCCAGCTCGTCACCGGCACCACGCCGATGTCGGTCATCCTGTGGGGCCCGCCCGGCACCGGCAAGACCACCATCGCCCACCTCGTCGCCGGGGCCACCGACCGCAAGTTCGTGGCCATGTCGGCGCTGACCGCCGGGGTCAAGGACGTGCGCGCGGTCATCGACACCGCCCGCCGCGAACGCCGAGCCGGCGGCCCGCCGACAGTGCTGTTCATCGACGAGGTGCACCGCTTCAGCAAGACGCAGCAGGACTCTCTGCTCGCCGCGGTCGAGGACCGCACGGTGACCCTGCTCGCGGCCACCACCGAAAATCCGTACTTCTCGGTCATCTCCCCGCTGCTGTCCCGCTGCGTGCTGCTCACCCTGCAGGCGCTGGGCGACGAGGACGTCCGCCAGCTCGTCCGCCGCGCGGTCACCGACCCCCGCGGCCTGGGCGGCGCGGTCACGCTCACCGACGAGGCCGAGGAGCATCTGGTACGGCTGGCCGGCGGCGACGTCCGCAAGGCGTTGACGGCGCTGGAGGCCGCGGCCGGTTCCGCCGCGGCCCAGGGCGCCACCGAGATCGACCTGGCCACCGCCGAGCAGGCCGTCGACGTGGCCGCGGTCCGCTACGACCGCGACGGCGACGCCCACTACGACGTGATCAGCGCGTTCATCAAGAGCATGCGCGGCTCCGACCCGGACGCGGCCCTGCACTGGCTGGCCCGGATGCTGGTCGCCGGCGAGGACCCGCGGTTCATCGCCCGGCGCATCGTCATCTTCGCCAGCGAGGACGTCGGCATGGCCGATCCCCAGGCACTGCTGATCGCGACGGCCGCGGCCCAGGCGGTGCAGTCCGTCGGGCTACCGGAAGCCCAGCTCAACCTGGCCCAGGCCGTGGTCCACCTGGCCACCGCCCCGAAATCGAACGCCGTGACCACCGCCCTGGGCGAGGCCCTGGCCGACGTCCGGGCCGGCCGTGGCGGCGCCGTCCCGCCGGCCCTGCGCGACGCGCACTACCCGGGCTCACGTGGCCTTGGTCACGGCAAGGGCTACCGGTATCCACACGACGACCCCAAGGGTGTTGTTAGGCAGCAGTATGTGCCGGATGATCTGATCGGCGCGGACTACTACCGCCCGACCGACCACGGCGCGGAACGCGCAGTCGGCGAGCGCCTGCCCCGCCTGCGCAGCATCGTCCGCG
>NZ_JBEZGQ010000968.1:0-3173 GCF_040650095.1 Actinoplanes sp. NPDC048791
CTCCTCCGCGTACGTGGGCAGCAGTGCACACGCGACCGTGCGCCCACCGACCCGGTCGGCCACCCGCTGCGCCGGGATCAGCTCGGCGACCTGGGCGCCGGCGGCCCGCAGCGGCCGGGACAACGCGTTCGCGACCTGGAGGATCTCGGGGCGGTTGCGCCAGCTGCGGGTCAGGTTGAGCACCCACGCCTCGCGCCCGCCCGGACCGGTGAACTCGGTGGGGAACCGGTCCAGCGTGCCGGCCGAGGCGCCCCGCCAGCCGTAGATCGACTGGCACGGGTCGCCCACCGCGGTGACCGGGTGACCGCCGCCGAAGAGCGCGTTGAGCAGCACCACCTGGGCGTGGCTGGTGTCCTGGTACTCGTCCAGCAGCACGATCTTGAACCGGCCGCGCTCGATCGCCCCGACCTCGGGATGATCGCGGGCGACCCGGGCCGCGCGGGCCATCTGGTCGCCGAAGTCCATCGCCTCGATGTCGAGTTTGCGCTGGTCGTAGAGGCGTACCAGGGGCAGCAGGGTGAGCCGGTGCCGCTGGCGCAGCAGCATGTCGTTGACGTCCTTGTAGACCCGGCCGGGCAGCGACTGCACCTCGGCGAAGAACCGGCCGGTCCACGCGGCGAGATCATCGGGCGTGACCAGATGCTCGGCCAGCTCGCCGGAGAGCGCCAGCACGTCATCGGTGACGGTGCCGGGCGCGCGGTTCAGCCCGGTCATCTCCCCCGTGTACGAGCGCACCAGCGAGTCCACGATCTGCCAGCGGGCGGCCTCGGTGAGCAGCCGGGCCGACGGCTCGTACCCGGCGCGCAGGCCGTGCTCGGTGACCACGCGGGCCGCGTACGAGTGGTAGGTCGAGACGGTCGGCTCGCCGGCCAGGGCGTCCTGCTGACCGAGGCGCCGGACCAGCTGCCCGAGCCGGGTACGGACGCGGTGCGCCAGCTCACCGGCGGCCTTGCGGGTGAAGGTGAGGCCGAGGATCTCGTCCGGGTGGGCGTACCCGTTGGCGACCAGCCAGACCACCCGCGACGCCATCGTCTCGGTCTTGCCGGAACCGGCGCCGGCGACGACCAGCACCGGCTCGACCGGCGCCGCGATGATCGCGGCCTGCTCCGGGGTCGGCGCATGCAGCCGCAGCAGTTTCGCCAGCTCGACCGGGGTGTAGCGCGGCCCGGAATCAGCCCGGCGGCGCGGCCGGGCGGGAAGATCGGTGAAGAGGCTGGGCTGAGTCACGGCTCGACGACCTGCCGGCCCTGACCGGAGATGGGACAACTGGTCTTGACCGGACAGACCCGGCACTTGTTGTTGGCGACGGCCGAGAAGGTGGAGGCGGCCATGGTGTCGGCGGTGCGCCGGACCATCGCGTACGCCCAGTTCGGATCGGTGGCCTCGGCCAGCGGCAGCTGCATCTGCTCGCGGGCCTCCTTGGTCGGGCCGAGCTGGACCAGGGCGGCCCCGCCGCTCTCATCACCGAACTCGTCGAAAGCGCCGGCGTCCACAGCGGCCTGATAGCCCGCGAGCTGGGCGTGCTCCTCGACATCACCGGTGGTGACGGTGGTGCTCTTACCGGTCTTGAGGTCGATGACAACCAGCCGGCCCTGCTCGTCCACCTCCAGCCGGTCGACCCGCCCGGTGAGCTGGATCGGCCGGCTCGGATCGTCGAGCCGCACGGTGAACTCATGCTCGATGGCGAGCAACCGGCGCGGATTCTTGGCCAGCCAGCGCAGCAGCTTGTCCACCATGCCCTGGGCGCGTTCCTGCTCGGGGCCGGCCAGCCAGCGCGCGGCCAGCTCGATCGCGTCGAACCGGGCGGAGACGTACTCGACCAGCCGCTCCCGGTCGGCGTTGGCGTCCTCGGCGAGCATCGCGGCGGCGTGCACCAGATTGCCGACCCCCTGAGCAGGACCGGCCGGGGCGGCGCCGCCATGGCGTTCCAGCAGCCAGCGCAGGCTGCAACGCAGGGCGCTCTCCATCGAGGACGGGGTGACCTTGACCGGTTCGCCCTCGTCGACCAGCGGCCGGTCGTCGGAGAGCGAGCGGAGACCCCACCACTCGTCGGGATGGGCGCCGGGGACGCCGGCGGCGGCGAGACGGGCGAGCTCGGCCGCGGCGGCATGCCGCCGGGCCGGGGAGGCGTCGGGGGCGACGACAGCGGTACGGAGCTCAGCGACGAGCGCGGAGAGGGTGAGGGCTCGGGGCGGGCGGCCTACCGGGACCTCAACGTCGTGGTCGTCGACTACGGGCTCGGTGTTTTCCGTCGGCGTGCCGTCCTCGCCGGGCTCGTTCGGGCCAGGATCGCTCGGGTCGAGGTTGTCAGGGCCGAGATCATCAGGACCCCGGCTGTCCGGGCCGGCGTCTGCTCGGCCGCTGGTTTCCGGGCCGGCGCTGGCTCGGCCGTTACCGTCCGGATCTCCGCTTCCCCGGCCGTTACCGTCCGGATCTCCGCTTCCCCGGCCGTTACCGTCCGGATCTCCGCTTCCCCGGCCGTTACCGTCCGAGTCTCCGCTTCCCCGGCCGTTACCGTCCGGGCCGAAGTCAGCCGGGCCCGGGTCGTCGGGGCCGGGATCTTCGGGGCCGGGATCGTCGGGGTCCGTGGGGCCGGGGTCCGGGGGCTGATCGGGGTCGGGGCCGCTGCGGCGGTCCGGCAGGGCCAGTTCGGCCAGGAAGCGGCTCGGTTGCTCTTCGCCGTCCGAACCGCCGACGCTGGCCGAGGCCACCGCCGTCACGATCAGTTGCCGCCGGGCCCGGGTGGCGGCCACGTAGAAGAGGCGGCGTTCCTCGTCGAGCAGCGCGGAGGTCTGGCCGACGACGGCTGCCGCGCCCGCGGCGGCGCGGCCGGCCAGGAAGTCCACCAGTCGTTCCGAGCCGAGCAGGCTGCCGCGGAGCCGCAGGTCGGGCCAGATGCCTTCCTGGACGCCGGCCAGTACGACCACGTCCCACTCCAGGCCCTTGGCCGCGTGGGCGGTGAGCAGCCGGACCGCCTCGCCGCGGTCGGCGCTCGGCGCGATCGAGTCGGCGGGCAGGTCCTGGCCGAGGACGTGGTCCAGGAAGACCTCGGTGCGGGCGCCGGGCAGCCGGTCGACGAACCGGGCCGCCGCGTCGAAGAGGACCACGATCGCGTCCAGGTCACGGTCGGCCGCTTCCGCGCGCCACTGCCGGGCCCGGCCGCCCTCGCCGCC
>NZ_JBEZGQ010000969.1:0-3169 GCF_040650095.1 Actinoplanes sp. NPDC048791
GACAGCCGCGCCCGGTCGGTGGCCGTGCACGGCGAGGACGACGCGGCCACCCGGGAGTACCGGCGCGGCGACGACCTGCGCCGGGTGCACTGGCGTTCCACCGCCCGCACCGGTGAGCTCATGGTGCGCCGCGAGGAGCAGCCGTGGGAGAGCCGAGCTACCGTCGTTCTGGACACCCGTCAGGCCGCGCACCGTGGCGAGGGCCCGACGGCGAGCTTTGAATGGGCCGTCTCGGCCGCCGCCAGCATCGCGATGCACCTGCGCCAGGCCGGCTACAAGCTGCGCCTGGTGACCGGGGCCGGGATCGACGTCGACGCCACCGAGATCGGTGGTGAGGGCGCGATCCTGGACACCCTCGCCGACGTCAAGCTGACCCGCGCCGGTGACATCTCGGTGCTGGTGGACCAGGTCCGGCGGCGTTCCGACGGCGGCCTGGTGATCGGCCTGTTCGGCACGCTGAGCGTGGCCGAGGCCGAGGTGCTCACCGGATTGCGTGGCAACGGCGCCACCTGCATCGGGTTCGCGATCGACAGTTCCACCTGGGTGAACATGCCACCCGGGGAACGCACCGAGGCCGACCGGGCGCACGGTGCCACGGCTCTGGCCCTGGTCCGCAGCGGCTGGCGTTCGGTGCCGGTCGCGCACGGCGACTCGCTCGCCGCGCTCTGGCCGGCGGCCGGACGCGGTTCGCAAGGTTTCGCCTACCGGGCGGCGATGGCCGAGACGGTCGGGCGATGAGGGGAGTTCTACGGTGACCGGGCGACGACGACTGGGACTCGTGGCGGCGGCCGCGACCCTGCTGGCGGCGGCGCCGCTGTCGGCGATCTTCGACACCTGGACCTGGCTGCTGGAGTGCATCCTCGCGGTCGGCCTGGTGGCCGGCGCGGCGGTGCTGACCCGTACGCTGCGTTTCCCGTCCTGGGCGCAGGCAGTGGGCATGGTCGTGGTGCTGCTGCTGACCCTGACCTGGATGTTCCCCAGCGGCGACGAGCTGCTGTCGCTGATCCCGTCCCCAGCGACGTTCGAGCACTTCGGCCAGCTGTTCAGCGACGCCGGCAACGACACCCGCTCGTACGGCGTGCCGGTCCCCGACCGCGAAGGCCTCCTGTTCGTCGCGGTCTTCGGCATCGGGGCGGTCGCGATCGCGGTCGACCTGCTCACCGTGGTGGCCCGTAAGCCGGCCCTGGCCGGACTGCCGATGCTGGCCATCTACTCGGTCCCGGTCGCCGTGTACGTCGAGAGCGTCCCGGTGCTGCCCTTCATCGTCGGCGCGACCGGCTTCCTCTGGCTGCTGGTCGCCGACAACGTGGACCGGGTGCGCCGCTTCGGCCGCCGCTTCACCGGCGACGGCCGCGACGTCGACGTCTGGGAGCCGTCGCCGCTGGCCGCGGCCGGGCGCCGGCTCGCCGTGATCGGCGTCGCCACGGCCGTGCTGCTGCCGGTGATCGTCCCGGGCCTCAACACCGGCCTGCTCAACTCGCTCACCCAGGCCGGCGGCGGCAACGGTACGGGCGGCTCGGGCAAGGGTGGCACCGGCCGGATCAACCTGTTCGCCTCGCTCAGCGGCCAGCTCAACCAGACCCAGGTCACCAACTACGTCCGGGTCACGACCAACGAACCGGACCCGTTCTACCTGCGCTTCGGCGTCGCCGACGTGCTGTCCTCGGACGGCTTCAGCAACCGCACGCCGAACGGCCAGCCGCTGTCCCGCGGCCTCTACGACCCCCGCGAGAGCGGCACCACGGCCGGCGCGCAGTACCGCCAGTACCACGCCGAGGTGGAGATCACGAAGGACTTCGGCCAGACCCTGGCCCCGGTCTACGCGACCGCGATCGACACCGACGGCCTCGACGGCGCCTGGTCGTACGACCCGAACACCCAGGTGGTCTACTCCAACCGCACGACCACCAAGGAGAAGAAGTACTCGTTCGACTACGTGCGGGCCAAGTACACGCCCGCCGAGCTGCGCAGCGCCGAGGCCCTGCCCCGCGACAACCCGCTGCGGACCCAGTTCACCACGGTCCCGCAGGACGCGAAGGTCGAGAAGCTGGTCGACGACCTGACCAAGGGCGAGCGCACCGAGTACGACAAGGTCGCGGCGATCTACCGCTACTTCTCCCGGGACAACGGCTTCACGTACAGCCTGCAGACCGCGGACCCGCAGGCAGGCGCGTCGGTGATCACGACGTTCCTGGAGGGCAAGGCGGGCTACTGCCAGCAGTACGCGGCGGCGATGGCCTGGATGGTCCGCGAGGCGGGCATCCCGGCCCGGGTGGCGTTCGGCTTCACCCGCGGCAGCACCCGCGACGGCGACGCGTACGTGCTGACGAACCGCAACGCCCACGCCTGGACCGAGGTCTACCTGGACGGCTTCGGCTGGGTCCCGTTCGACGCGACCCCGGCGGCCGCGGTCGTCGGCTCGACCCGCTCCGACTGGGCCCCGGACACCGACGCGGTGGAGACGCCGTCCCCGACGTCGACCGCCACGGTGGCCCCGGGCGCCGACACCTCGGCCGGACCGGGCGCGGCGGAACGCCCGGACCGTGACGTCGACGCCGGCGCCCAGGGCCTGAACGACCCGGCGAACCAGTCGGGCCCCTCGACCACGGCTCTGCTGACGGCGGGAATCATCGCCCTGGTCCTGGTCCTGCTGGCGGTGCCGGCCCTGCGCCGAGTCCTGGTCCGCCGACGCCGCCACGCGGCAACGGCCCCGAAGACAACGGTGGCGGCAGCGACGGGCCCGGCCCCACCGGGCACCCGAGAAGTCGTCGTGACCACCGAAGCGGTACGCGCCCGCGAGGACGCCCACGCCGCCTGGGACGAACTGGTCGACACGATGATCGACTACCGCGTACCGGTGGACCCGACGGAAACGCCGAGGCACACCGCCCAGCGCCTGGTCCGCGAAGCCGACCTGACCGACACGCCGGCGGAGTCGGCGACGTTGCTGGGCCGGGCCGAGGAACGAGCCCGGTACGCCCGGCAGCCGCTGCAGGGCGGCGAGCTGACGGTGGCGCTGAACCAGGTCCGCAAGGGCCTGGCCAAGACGGCGACGAAGCGGACCCGGTTCGCGGCGGTCGTGCTGCCGCCGTCGGTGCTGCTGCGGTGGCGGCTGGGCATGGGAGACACGTCGGCCCGGTGGGTCGGCAGCTTCAGCCGGGGCCGTGAC
>NZ_JBEZGQ010000970.1:0-3168 GCF_040650095.1 Actinoplanes sp. NPDC048791
TGCGCGAAGCGGACCCCCGGCGGGGCCGAGGCGGCACCGGACACCGCCGCCGTCACGGCCACCAGCGAGGTGCCGACGACCAGCACGAGGGGCAGCCGGCCCCGGCGGCCCGAGCGCAGCGCCCGTTCGGTCCGGGCAGCAAAACGACGCACATCCCCCATGGCGGTCACGCCGAAAGCATAGAAGGTCGAGTACATGATCGGTCCACGGCGGATACACCGGTGTCAGTCGGCGGCCGGTAACTCCAGCTCGAAGATGGCGCCGCCCTCCACGGCGTTGTAGACCCGCAGCGTGCCGCCGTGCGCCTGGGCGACCCAGCGCACGATGGACAGTCCGAGCCCGCTGGAGCCGCCGGAGCTCTTGAACCGTTCGAAGCTCTCCTCGGCCAGGGCCGCGTCGATGCCGGGACCGTGGTCGGCCACCGTCACCCGTCCGCCGGCCACGGTGATGTGCACGATCGCCGGCTCACCCGGCACCCGGCCGTGCCGCAGCGCGTTGTCGAGCAGGTTGTCGATCGCCCGGCGGACCAGGTCGGCGTCGGCGCTGACCTTGGTGGGCGCGGTGGTCACGGTGATGTCGGCCCCGTCGTCCACCGTCTCCTCGACCACGGTGCTGACCAGCTGGTCGAGCCACAGTGGCTGGATCGTCAGCGTCTCCACCCCGGCGGCCAGCCGGGCCCGGATCAGCACACCGTCGATGATGCTGCCCATCCGCCGGGCCAGGTCGACCGTGCGCGGCAGCAGCTCGGTGCGCTGGGCCGGCTGGAGCAGGGCGGTCTCGGCGAGCGCCCGCAGCGCGGCGACAGGGGTCCGCAGGTCGTGCGCGGTGTCGGCGAGCAGCACTTCCTGCTGTTCCAGGGCGGCGGTCGCGGGCCGGACCGCCCGGACGGTGAGCAGGTAGCCCGCAGCGGCGACCGCGGCCAGGAACAGCACCGAGCCGCCCAGCACCGCGAGCACGAAATCCCGGTGGGCGGCCCGGACCTCGGCCGGATCGACCAGGGCGACCACGGCGCCGACGTACTGGCCGTCGGTGTTGCGGAACGGCTCGGCCCGCACCCGCATCAGCTCACCGGTGGTGTCCGGGACGTAGCCGGTCTGCTCGCGCCCGGAGGCGACGGCCCGCGCGGCCAGCACGGACTTCGTCCCGGCGTCCACCGTCACGCACGGCTGGCGGCTGAAGTGGCCGGTGAACTGCTCGTTCGGGCCGGGCAGGACGGCGAACTCGGGGCAGCCGGTGTCCACCTCGTCGCGGCTGATCCGCGCGGTGACGATCGTCCCGTCGTACGAGATCAGCCGGGTGACCGCCGTGGTGACCCGGATCAGCCGCGCGTCCAGTTCCGCCTCGCCGCGCCGGGTGTCGGCCCCGATCAGCAGCCAGGTCGCCAGGATCAGCCCGGTGGCGGTGATCGCGGTCAGCCAGCCGGCCAGCCACCAGGGCAGCCGGCGCAGCCGGTCCAGCGCCGAGCCGGTCATGAGGCCAGCCGGTAGCCACGCCCGCGCACGGTGTGGATCAGCTCCGGTTCGCGCAGCTTGCCGCGCAGCCGGCGGACGACCACGTCGACCACGTTGGACATCGGGTCGGTGCTGCTGTCCCAGCAGTGCTCGATCAGCTCGCCGCGGGCGACCGCCTGCTCCGGCCGGGTCAGCAGGTATTCCAGCACCGCGAACTCCTTGGCCGTCAGCCCGAGCAGCACCCCGGCCCGGCGTACCTGGCGGCGGGCGCAGTCCATCTCCAGGTCGCCGTGGCGCAGCACCGACGGCCGTCCGGTGCCCGCACGCCGGCACAGGGTCAGCACCCGGGCCGTCATCTCGGCCACCGAGAACGGTTTGACCAGGTAGTCGTCGCCGCCGTGCTCGAACCCGGCGACGATGTCGGCCAGGCTGTCGCGGGCGGTCAGCAGCAGCACGGGCACGGCCCAGCCCTGCTGGCGGCGCCCGTGCACATAGTGGATCGCGTCCCCGTCGGGCAGCATCCGGTCGAACACCACACAGTCGAAGTCCCCACCGGTCAGGGCGGCGTCCGCGGCGGCGAGGTCGGCCGCCTGGGTGACGGCCAG
Source organism: Actinoplanes sp. NPDC048791 (assembly GCF_040650095.1). Taxonomy (NCBI): domain Bacteria; kingdom Bacillati; phylum Actinomycetota; class Actinomycetes; order Micromonosporales; family Micromonosporaceae; genus Actinoplanes; species Actinoplanes sp. NPDC048791. The sequence continues at coordinate 2,057 of NZ_JBEZGQ010000970.1, forward strand.
CCCGGCCCCGGCCAGCTCGGTACGCACCGCGAACCGCAGGTTGTCGTCGTCCTCCACCACCAGCACCCGCACTGTGGCCTCCCCCGCCCGCTCGTGTCATCGGATCCTCATGTGCCCGGATGGATCGTAGGGCGACCACCAAGGAGGTGTACCCGTGCTCTTCCACATCCTCGGCCCGCTCGAGGTGCACACGACGATCCCCGGCCGGCTCGGTACGGGCAAACCGGCCACCGTCCTGGCCGCTCTGCTGTTGCGGCCGAACGCCTGGGTCGGCGTCGACATCCTGACCGAGGCCTTGTGGCCGGACCGGGCCGCACCGGCTTCGGCCGAGGCGAACCTGAAGACCTACGTGTGGCAGCTGCGCCGGATGCTGCCGTCGCACGTGGACGGAGGCGACCGGATCCAGCGGACCACCGGCGCGTACCGGATGCGGGTCGGGCCCGGCGAACTGGACGCGGTCCGGGCCGCCGAGCTGAGTGCCGCCGCGAGCGCCGCCGGCTCCGACGCCGAGGCGCTCGCCCTGCTGGAGGACGCGCTGCGGTTGTGGCGCGGACGGCCGTTCGAGGGTGTGGAGGTGGACCCGGGCGCGCTGATCGGCCTGCTCGAGCTGCACCTGGACCTGCGGGAACACCTCGGCGAGGTGCAACTGGCGCTGGGCCGGGCGGCGGACGCGGCAACCACCCTGCGCTCGGTGACCGCGGACGCCCCGCTGCGTGAGAGCGCCTGGACCCCAGGTCAGCCACTGCTCGATCCCGGCGAAGCGGCTCACCTGGGTGAACTCGGTGATCCGGAGCTGCGACCAGCCGCTCAGCGCCGCGCGCAGCGACTCCTCGGAGCGGAACATGCCCGGCGCCTGCTCGCGCCGCTGCGGCGTCCCGGTGTGCGCGGCCAGCGCTTTCATGGCGCGCTCGTAGCGCGGGTCGAACTCGGCGAACGAGCTGAACGCCAGCCGGCCGCCGGGACGCAGGAGCTCCCGGTAGGCCGCCACCGCCGCCGGCGGATCCGGCAGGAAGAACAACACCAGCCCGGCCGTGACGACGTCGAAGGTGCCGGGTGCTGCTCGGCTTCGTGTGCGGCGGCGACGACTGCCAGCAGCACGACGAACACGGTCG
>NZ_JBEZGQ010000971.1:0-3155 GCF_040650095.1 Actinoplanes sp. NPDC048791
TGCCGGGGCGCGACCCAGAGCCGCGGACCGGTCAGCAGCCGGGCTTCCCGTGGTTCATCGACGCCAACTTCCCGCAGAAGGCGCCGCCCCCGCCCGCGGTGACGCGGGAGTTTCTCGGCGGCCGTCGCCGGCTGCTGGGCCTGCCGCCGCACTCGGCCAAAGAGCTGGCGGCGTTCCCTCCCGGTGTCGTCGCGAACCCGCGTCCCGGTGCGCTCTTCGTGGACCTGGACGGCGACGCCCGCGCCTGGAACGACGCCGCCGGACTGCCCGCGCCCCGGACCGTCAGCTACGAGGTCCGGGTCCGCGCCGACGAGGTGCCCTACAACTCCCGCGGCTGGCGCGACCCGCGCGGCCACCACTACCAGATCACCAAGGTCACGGTGACCGACCCGGCGGTCGGCGACGGCGCCCCGGTGGAGTTCACGCCGCCGGCGGAGCGGATCGAGCCGTTCTTCCCCCGGGCCAACCACGGGGACATCGTCGAGCTGCGGATGGTCAACGAGCTCGGCACGATCGGGCCGGACGGCTTCGACCTGCCCACCCTGCCGGTCGAGTGCGGCCTGCACGTGCACCTGGTCAAGTTCGACGTGCTGGCCGCCGACGGCTCGTCCACCGGCTTCAACTACCTGTCCGGGGCCAGCTGCCCGGAGGCGGTCGCGGGCGCGCCGGCCGAGCCCGGTGACCCGCCGGCCAACGTCGGGTTCCACCGCTGGGTGGTCGACGAGGAGTTCGGGCCGTGCTTCTTCCACGACCACCTGCTGGCCAACTACCGGCAGAAGCACGGGCTGTTCGCCGCGCTGATCGCCGAGCCGGCCGGGTCGCGCTGGCTGCTGCCCGATCAGGAGACCGTCGCCTGGTCGGGGCCGCAGGCTGTGGTGCTGCCGCCGGTGGACAGCGGGCTGCCGCCGTACCGGGAGGCCTGTCTGGCGATCGGGGACTTCGTGCCGCTGGTCGACGCGGACGGCCGCCCGCTGAACCCGCCGCACGAGCTGAGTGGTGACGACGACCCCGGCGCGATGGCGGTCAACTACCGCTGCGCCCCGCTGACCTTCCGCGGCGACGACCCCTCCCAGTGGTTCAGCAGCAACGGCCCGGCCGTCGCGGATCCCGCGGATCCGGCGGAGGATCCGGGTGCCGTCGTCGCCGACCTCACCGGTGGGGACCCGGACACCGAGATCATCCGGACGTATCCGGGGGAGCGGCTGCGGATCCGGCTCATTCAGGGCTCGCACGAGGAGCAGCACAGCTTCGTCACGCACGGGCTGCGCTGGCGCCGGGAGTGGCACAACGACCGCTCGGTGCTGGTCAACCAGCAGACCATCGGCATCTCCGAGGCGTTCACCCTGGACATCGACCCGGCCGACGCCGGCGGCTACTCCTACGGCGATCACCTGTGGCACTTCGCCGCGATGGACGACCTGTGGCTGGGCTGCTGGGGCCTGGTCCGGGCGCTGGCCCCGAGCGCCGGCAACCTCGAGGAGCTGCCGCCGCTGCCCGGCACCATCGAGGACAACGGTCTGCCACCCCGGCCCGCGGTGCCCTGGGGAGCCGGCGGGGACCGGGTACGCGAGTTCGTCGTCACCGCCCGCCGGCACGAGCACGAGTACGACGGCCGCCGGCTCACCGACCCATGGGGACTGATCTTCGCGACCGCCGCGGGCTGGCGCGACGAACCGGTGGAGGAGGGCTCGGAGCGGATGCGCCGGCGTGCCGTCGGTGTGCACAACACCGGTGAGCCGCTCGTGCTGCGGGCCCGCTCCGGCGAATGGGTACGGGTCATGCTGATCAACGAGCTGCTGCCGGACCCGGACGACCCGGTGCTGCCGCCGTTCGGGGTGGAGCCCGCCCCGCCCCGGCTGCCGCTGGAACGCCTCGACGAGCTCGGCAACCCGAGCGAGCGCACCGTCTCACCGCGGGTGTCGCTGCACCCGAGCCTGCTGCGCTACGACGTGGTCAGCGACGACGGCGCCAACGTGGGCACCAACCACGACGGCACGGTCGGCCCGCTGCCCGCCCACGACGGCGGCCACGGCGGCCACGAGGCGACCGGTCAGGTGATCTTCCGCGATCCGGCGTCGCACGGGCACGAGGAGACGAACTGGCGCGAGTACTGGTGGTACGTCGACGAGCACCTCGCGCCGCCGTCGTACGCCGACGGGCCGGGACAGGTCTGCGGCCTGCAGGACCTGGCGGACGTGCGCAACCACCGCCACCACGGCCTGATCGGCGCGCTGGTGGTCGAGCCGGACGACGTCACCCCGGCCGACCCGGTCACCGGCCGGGAACGCTGGACCGGCCCGCAGGTGCTGCTGCGCGACGAGCACGGCCGGGTGGTCGCCAACGAGCAGGTGCTGCTGGTTCAGGACGGGCTGCGGCACTTCGTGGCTGGCCACCCGGACCTCCCGGTGCGCGACGTGGTCCCGGGTGACGTCCCCGAGGACGCGGGCCAGAAGGGCATCAACTACGGCTCGGCCGTGGTCCACCCGCGCGACGGGCTCACCCGCGACGACCCGCCGACGCCGCTCTGGGAGGCGAAGAGGGGCCAGGAGCTGTGGCTGCACGTGCTCGGCGCCGCCGACAAGCCTCGCAACCACACCTTCACCGTGCACGGCATGGCCTGGCCGGCGGCGCCGTGGCAGGGCGACGGTCCGTGGGAGGGCTCGTTCTCCGGCCTGACCGCGGGCACAGCCCGGACGCTGCGGATGACCGCCCGGCACCGCGGCGACCACGCCTACCGGTCAGGCGCGTTCCGCTGGTCGGTGGAGAACGGCCTGTGGGGCATCCTGCGGATCACGTGAAGGCCGGACCGGTCAGGGCAGCTCCCAGCGCTGCCGGTCGGCGCCCGAACAGCTCTCGATCCGTACGCCGGCCCCCGAGCGGGAGCCCGAGCCCGGATCGGTGAGACAGCCGCCGCCGGCCAGGTTGACCAGCGTACGGTCGGCGCCGGCCTGCCACGGCCCGGACCGGCGGCCGTCACAGCCGGCGAGCCGGACGGCGCCGTCGTCGGTGGCCACCGCACACTTGCCGACGACCCGCAGGGTGCCGTCGGTGGCGACGGTCCACACCTGGGCGGCGGGCTCTGCCTGGACCTCAACGGCGCGATCGCCGTCGACGGCAACCACATCCAGGTCTTCACCTGCAACGAGACCGCCGCC
>NZ_JBEZGQ010000972.1:0-2254 GCF_040650095.1 Actinoplanes sp. NPDC048791
GTGAGGCCGGTGAACAGGCGCTCCACCGCCACGCCGGGCGCGCCGATCGCCTCGCTCTCCACCAGCCGCGACGGATCCGTGACCGTGGTGGTCGACGAGTTCGGCGGCGGCACGGTCTGGCGTGGCCTCGCCACGGGTGACCCGCAACGGATCACCTTCACGCCCGGCAGCACGTACGTCGGTGGCAGCTTCCAGGTCAGCCCGTCCGGCCGCTACCTGGGCTACGCCAACGACGTGGGCGGGGTCTATGTCCGCGACATCACCCGGCCGGACCTGCCTCCGGTCGACCTGGCGCCGTCCGGGCCGGACCTCGCCCACGGCGACACGGTCGTCGAGTCGCTGCGGTTCGCGGCCGACGACAGCGGCCTGCTCGTGCTCCGGACCAACTTCGGGGAGACGAGCGCCGAGCTGCAGATGTGGGACCTCCGTACCCGCGCGGCCGTGCCGGACCTGCCGCCGACCGATGGCGAGTTCGTGCCGTCGGCCGCGTTCTTCGGCCCGGAACCCAGCACCGTCGTGCTCAGCGCCTATGGCATGGTGACCACGCACGACCTGACCGGCCGGCGCGCACCGCGGGTCTTCCGGGGCGGCGACGACCGGCCGATGGTGGCGGCCGGCGGTGCTCTGGTCGTCTCCTGCAGCGACGAGAAGGTCATGGTGCGGGACATCGGCACCGGCAAGGTGGTGCGCACGGTCCCGCTGCCGAGTTGTGTCGGCCTCGAGATGGACGCGGCGAGCGAGTTCGGCACGGTAGGCACCGTCGAAGGCTTGGCCCAGGGAACGAACGCGACGCTGACCGTCCTGGACCCACGCACCGGAGAGGTGCGCCGGGTACCCGCGCCGCCGTCCAACTTCATCACCGGCTTCACGCCGATCGGGCATCTGGCCGTCCACCGCGGCCCCGGCGGTGCGCCCGGTGCGCTGATCGCCGACGGTCCCCAGCTCTACCGGCTGCCGCTGGGTCCGCCGGTCACCCTGCACCGGACCGTCGGTTTCGGTCTGGACCTGGGCGGGCGCACCGTGGTGACGCCCGACGGCGCGCACCGCGTGCGGTTCGACACCGACAGCGGGCGCATCACGGTCGTGCGGGCGCGGACGAATGAGCAGCTCGCGGCCACCGCTGCCGAGCCTCTCCCGAAGATCAACACGTTCCACGGCATCCCGCACGCCATCACCGGCGACAGCCGGCACCTGCTCACCGCCCACCACGGTGAGCTGGTCGTCTACGCGCTGCCGGCCCTGACCGTCGAGCATCGCGCACGCCTGTCGGTCCCGCCCGGCCTGGGTGCGCTGCCGATCACCGACAACACCGTGGACGACTGGGCCGGTTCGGTCGTGCCGGTCGAGGCCGGCGAGGCCATCGTCCTGTACGCCGGCGTGCTGACCCGCTGGAACGTGGTCACCGGCACGCGCATCGGCGAACCGGTGGAGCTGCGCGCGGGCAAGGAGGAAGGCGCGCGCAGCCGGGCGGCGCAGCTGGCGTTCGCCTCGGGCCGCCGGCCGGGCCACCCGGACCAGATCGCGGTGGTGATGCCCGGCTCCACGGTGCAGATCTGGAGCCTCGACCGCCGCCAGGTCGTCGCCGCTTTCCAGGTGGACCGCACCCAGACCCCCAGCTCTGTCCTGTTCAACCCGGACGGCTCGCGCGTGGCCGTGAGCCTGGAGAAAGGAGTCGTGGCGGTCTGGCCGTTCAGCGACCCGCGGCGGACGCCGTGGACGATCCCGATCGGCGTGGGCGTCTCGCCGCTGGGCTTCACCCCGGGGTCGGACAGCCACCTGGTCACCGTCGAACCGGGCGGCGCCACTGAGCTGGGTATCTGGGAGGTGCGGAGCGCGAAACGGGTGGGGACCCTGACCGCGCCGATCAGCAGCAACGTTCTGCTGCGACGCGACGAGCTCCGGGTGTCCTCCGACGGCTACGCCCGGCAGCTGCGCCTGGACCCGCAGCTGTGGTTCCGCCGGCTGTGCGAACTGGCCGCCCGGCCCTACACGCCCGGGGAAATCCGGCTGCTGCGCGAGCGGAAGGCTCCGCTCAGCCGTCCCTGCCCGTAGCGTCTCCGGCATGAGTGCAATCGCCGTCACCGGTGCGACCGGCCAGCTCGGTGGCCGGGTCGCCCGCCGTCTCGCCGCCCGCGGCCTCGCCCAGCAGCTGCTGGTCCGCGACCCCGCCCGCGCCCCCCAGCTGCCGGGAGCCACCGTCACCCGGGCGAGGATCACCGACCGCGACGCCGTCCGGGAGGCACTTGACGGCGTA
>NZ_JBEZGQ010000972.1:2264-3155 GCF_040650095.1 Actinoplanes sp. NPDC048791
CCGGCCGTGCACATGGTCTCCGCGTCGGAGAGCGAGGACCGCGTCGAGCAACACCGCGCCTTCGTCGACGCCGCGGCCGCCGCCGGGGTGGGCCACCTCGTGTACGTCTCGTTCGTCGGTGCCGCCCCCGACGCGACGTTCACCCACGCCCGCGACCACTGGCACACCGAGCAGCACATCCGGGCCACCGGGCTGCCGTTCACCTTCCTGCGCGACAACCTCTACGCCGACTTCCTGCCGTACCTGGCCGGGACCGACGGGGTCATCCGCGGGCCGGCCGGCGACGGCCGGGTCGCCGCCGTCGCCCAGGACGACATCGCCGACGCCGCGACCGCGGTGCTCACCGTCCCGGCCGCCCACGCCGGGCACACGTACGACCTGACCGGCCCGGAAGCGTTGACCCTGCACGAGATCGCGGCCCTGCTGTCGGTCACCTACCAGCCCGAGACCGTGCCGGAGGCGTACCGGTCGCGCAGCTCGTCGGGCGCACCCGGCTGGCTGGTCGACGCGTGGGTCTCGACCTACACCGCGATCGCCGCCGGTGACCTCGCCGCGGTCACCGACGCGGTGCCGCGCTTGACGGGCCGTCCCGCCACCTCGGTGGCGGAGTTGCTAAAGCAGTAGCGCCCGCCGCGCGCCCGCTCTACGGTGGCGGGGACCAGCGGAGCCCAGGGAAAGGGACGGACATGCGAGGAACCGGTGTGTTCAGGCCGTCCATCCGTTCCCTGACCTCCGAGGATCTCCTTGCCCACGCTCAATCTCGGCATCCTGGCGCACGTCGACGCCGGTAAGACCAGCCTCACCGAGCGCGCCGCTGTCGGTGGTGGTGCTGCCGGCGTCGTCGCAGCCGAGCGCCGCCACGGCGCCGTGGGCGAAGAGCAGGCGCTCGGT
>NZ_JBEZGQ010000973.1:0-3152 GCF_040650095.1 Actinoplanes sp. NPDC048791
GTCGGCCGCGGCCAGGTCCAGGTCGACGAGCACCGCGGGCGGGCGGCCCAGCCGGTAGCCGTCGCGCGTGCCGGTGACGAGCTCCGGGCCGAACCGGGACCGCAGCCGGCTGACCAGCGTGGCGACGTTGTCGGCGGCCCGGCGGGGTGGCGTGTCGCCCCAGAGCACGTCGACGATGCGGTCCATCGGCACCGGCCCGGCGCGCTCGACGGCGAGCAGCTTGAGCAGCGTGCGGGCCTTGCGGCTGCCGGCCACGGGCACGTCGGTGGCGTCACCGCTCCAGCGGATCGCGAACGCTCCGGCCAAGCGCAGGCACACCGCGCCGGCCGCCTCGGTGGCCACGCCGCCAGCGTACGAGCGTCGCCACCGGCCGGAACCCCCCGCGCGGGGCAAGATTCCCGACAGGTTGACGCAACCAATCGATTGCTATACGTTCAGTGGCAACCGAATGGTTGCTACTCAATCGCTGTTACCGGGAGACCGCCATGACATTCCCTGACCGGATCGAACGCACCCTTCAGCTCGGCCAGCCGCCCGAGCGCGTCTGGGCCGCCCTGACCACCGCCGAGGGGCTGGGCACCTGGTTCGGCAACCGCGCCGAGGTCGACCTGCGCGTCGGTGGCCGGGCCACGCTCAGCTGGGACAGCGGCGACACCGCCGTACTCATCATCGAGCGTCTCGAGCCCCCGCGGGTCTTCGGCTACACGTGGCCGGTGCACGGCCTGGCCGACGACGACCCGCGGCGCACCTACGTCGAGTTCACGCTGGAGCCGCACGGCGACGGCACCACCCTCACGATGGTCGAGAGCGGCTTCGCGCAGCTGCCGGACGACGGCGAGCACAAGATCGCGTACTCGGGCAACACCGAGGGCTGGACGCACGAGCTGGGCGAGCTGGTCGCGTACCTCGATGCCCGGTCCTGAGCCCGCCGACCTGGAGCTGGTGGCCCAGGAGGTCTTCACCGCGCTGGCCGACCCCAGCCGGCGGGTGATCCTGGCCGCGCTCGCCACCGGCGGGCCGGCCACCGCCACCGACCTGGCCGCTCAGCTGCCGATCACCCGCCAGGCCATCGCCAAGCACCTCGCCCTGCTGGCCGAGGCGGGACTGGTGGTGGCCGAGCGGGGCGAGCGGCGCCGGGTCCGCTACCGGGTGGACTCCGCGCCGATGAAGGTGGCCCAGCAGTTCCTGGGCGCCCTCGCCCGTGACTGGGACGGCCCGCTGGCCGCCCTGCGGGACCACCTGAAATGACCTGATCGCACTCTGACAGGAGTTCCCCATGTTGCTGCCCCATTGCCTCACCCCCTCGGCGCGGGCGTCATGAGCGCGCCGGCCGGGAACCTGCCCGAGGTGGTCTCCCGCGAGCAGTGGCTCGCCGCCCGCCGCGAGCTGCTGGCCCAGGAGAAGGAGCTCACCGGGGCCCGGGACCGGGTCAACACCGCCCGCCGCCGGCTGCCGATGGTCCGCGTCGACGAGCCGTACACCTTCGAGGGCCCGGACGGGACGGTGAGCCTGCTCGACCTCTTCGAGGGCCGGCCACAGCTGGTGCTGCACCACTTCATGTTCGCCCCCGAATGGGACCAGGCCTGCGCGAGCTGTTCTTCGGCCGCCGACGGGATCGGCCGGCTGCGGCAGCTGCACGTGCGCAACACCACGCTCGTGGCGGTGTCCCGCGCCCCCTATCCCAAGCTGGCCGCCTTCCGCGAGCGGATGGGGTGGCAGTTCCCGTGGTACTCGTCGTACGGCACCAGTTTCAACTTCGACTTCCACGCCACCCTGGACGACCGGGTCGCGCCGGTGCTGCTGCACTTCCGTACCGAGGACGAGCTGGCCGAGGCCGGCACCCCCTGGACGAGCGGACCGTGGACGCCGGGCATGCGCGGCTCGGAGCTGCCCGGCATCAGCGCCTTCCTGCGCGTCGGCAACGAGGTCTTCCACACCTACTCCACGTACGGCCGGGGGATCGAGGACTTCCACAACGGCTACCACTACCTCGACCTCACCGCGCTCGGCCGGCAGGAGGCGTGGGAGGAGCCGAAAGGCCGGGCGACCCCGCTCGGCCTGCACGTCGGCGGTCCCGCGATGCGCGTGCCGGACGAGTACGAGACCTGACGCGCCGGGGCGCAGGCCGGCAACCGAACGGCGACGCAGGGGCATCCGTCCTGCGATCAAAGCCCCCGGAGCAGGGCCGAAGGGAACGGTGAACCTGGCGATCGGCCAGGCGCCGTACTCCGAGAGGAACCTCCTTGCGCTCGCTCCTTCGCCGTTTCGCCCTGGCCGCCCTCATCGCCCCCGCCGCCGTCGGCGTCTCGATGTTCGCGTCGCCGGCCGAAGCCGCCCCGGCGAGCGCCGAGACCGTGCAGGCTGACGTCGTGCGCCTCACCAATGCTCAGCGCACCGCGTCCGGCTGTTCCGCCGTCACCGTCAACGCGCAGCTCACCGCCGCTGCCGTCGGTCACAGCACGTGGATGGCCCGCACCGGCACCTTCTCGCACACCGGCAGCGCCGGTTCCACGTTCGTCGTGCGGGCCAAGGCCGCCGGCTTCGCCCGCCCGTCCAGCGAGAACATCGCCTGGGGCTACCGCTCCGCCACCGACCTCGTGAACGCCTGGATGAAGAGCCCGGGCCACCGCGCCAACATCCTCAACTGCAAGTCGCGGACCGTCGGCGTGGGCGTCGCGTACACCGCCAACGGGACCCCGTACTACACCCAGGACTTCGGCTACTGAGCCGTCGCGTGGTTGCGTTCCGCGCGCCGGGGAATGACGTGCGGCACGGGTACCGGGTGATGGGCAGGGGACATGGGTGGAGCTCGGCTGCGGGTGCTGGTGACCAACGATGACGGCGTACAGGCTCCCGGGATCCACCGGCTCGCGCGGGCCGCTCACGACGCCGGCCACGACGTCACCGTCGCGGCACCGCACGAAGAGGCCAGCGGGATGGGCGCGGCGCTGACCGCCGTCACCGACGAGGGCCGGGTGAAGTTCTCCCGGGTGTTCCTGACCGGGCTCGACGGCGTCCCGGCCTTCGCGGTCGTTGCGTCACCCGCCTACATCGCCCTCCCCTTATCGGCCACACAGTCCTGTTCGGCTACAGGAACGCCTCGGGGTCGAAGGCGTCCAGTTCGATGATGCGCACCCGGGGCAGCACGCTGG
>NZ_JBEZGQ010000974.1:0-3151 GCF_040650095.1 Actinoplanes sp. NPDC048791
CCCGGTCCGCGCTCCGGACGGCCGCCCAGGCGGTCGCCACGACGATGGCCGCCAGCGTGATCGTCAGCAGGACCATGAAGATCATCGTCGCCATCACCTCCCGGCACCATCTTGGATCCGTTCGCGCGGACAGACCAGAGCCGAACGTCCCATTGCACGGAAGGCGGCACCGGCCGGAGCCGATGCCGCCGCCCGCGATGACCGGGTCAGCCCTGCTGGGCCCAGTCGCCCAGGGTCCAGTCGCGGACCTCGGGCATGTCCTCCAGGTGTTCCACCACGTACGTCTCGTGCCTGGCCAGCTGCTGCTCGCACCAGGTCTTGAGGTCGCTGGCCCCGCGCGGCAGCCGCCTGGCGTTGTTGATCGCGTCCATCACCAGGTGGTAGCGCGACGCCTTGTTGCGCACCGTCATGTCGAACGGCGTGGTCGTCGTGCCCTGCTCGATGAAGCCACGGACCCGGAACCGGTCGGCGTCGGGGCGGCCGTGCACCAGCTGGTGGATGGCGCCCGGGTAGCCGTGGAAGGAGAAGACCACGTCGACCGTGTCGGTGAACAACTCGGTGAACATCGTCTCGCTCATGCCGTGCGGGTGGTCCTTCGGGCGTACCAGGGTCATCAGGTCGACCACGTTGACCACCCGGACCTTCAGTCCGGGCAGCTTCTCCTTCAGGATCTGGGCCGCCGCCACGGTCTCCATGGTCACCACGTCACCGGCGCAGGCCAGCACGATGTCCGGGTCGCTGCTGCCGTCGTCGGTGCCGGCCCACTCCCAGATGCCCGCGCCGCGCGCGCAGTGCTCGATCGCCTCGTCCATGGTGAGGAACTGCAGCTGAGGCTGCTTGTCGATGACGATCAGATTGATGTACGAGCGGGACCGGAAGCAGTGGTCGGCCACCGACAGCAGCGTGTTGGCGTCCGGCGGCAGGTAGACCCGGGCCACGTCGCCGCGCTGGGTCAGCACCACCTGGATCAGGCCGGGGCCCTGGTGCGAGAAGCCGTTGTGGTCGTTGCGCCAGGCCGTCGAGGTCAGCAGCACGTTCAGGCTGGGCACCTTGGCCCGCCACGGCAGGTTCTTGGCCTCCTGCAGCCACTTGCCGTGCTGGACCGTCTGCGAGGCGCTGACCATCGCGAACGCCTCGTAGGTGGCGAACATGCCGTGCCGGCCGGTCAGCGTGTAACCCTCCAGCCAGCCGTGGCAGTTGTGCTCGGACAGCACCTCCATCACCCGGCCGTCCCGGCTGATCTTGACGTCCTCGTCCGTGACGTGCTCCATGAAGCCGCGGTCGGAGACCTCGAAGACGGCACCGAGGCGGTTGCTGTTCGTCTCGTCCGGGCAGAACAGCCGGAAGCTGTACGGGTTGCGCGCGTAGATGTCGCGCATCAGCTCACCGAGCTTGCGGGTCGACTCGGCGTGCTGGGCCGCCGGACGCGGCACCTCGACGGCGTAGTCCCGGAAGTCGGGGATGTCCAGGTCTTCGGTGAGCCGGCCGCCGTTGGCGTGCGGGCTGGCGCTCATCCGCAGGTCACCCTCGGGGGGCAGGGCCCGTACGAGCTCGGTCGGTGCGCCGTCGGCGTCGAACAGCTCCTCCGGGCGGTACGAGCGCAGCCAGGTGTCCAGGATGGCCAGGTGCTCCGGGTTGTCGCGGACACCGGACAGCGGAACCTGGTGCGAGCGCCAGGTGCCCGTCACCTTGACGCCGTCGACCTCGGCCGGGCCGGTCCAGCCCTTGGGCGAGCGCAGGATGATGAGCGGCCAGCGCGGCCGGGTGCCGTCCCACTCGCCGTCACGGGCCGAGCGCTGGATGGCCCGGATCTTGCCCCAGGCCTCGGCCAGGGCGGCGGCGAAGCGGTAGTGCATGCCGGGCAGGTCCTCGCCCTCGACCTCGATGATCTCGTAGCCGTGGCCCTGCAGCAGCGCGCGCACCTCGGCCGGGTCCTTGCGGGCCAGCACGGTCGGCCCGGCGATCTTGGCCCCGTTGAGGTGCAGGATCGGCAGGACCGCGCCGTCGCGGGCGGGGTTGATGAAGGAGACGCCCTTCCAGGAGCCCTCCAGCGGGCCGGTCTCGGCCTCACCGTCACCGACCACGGCGACAGCCAGCAGGTCGGGGTTGTCCATGACGGCGCCGAACGCGTGCACCAGCACGTAGCCCAGCTCACCGCCCTCGTGGATCGAGCCCGGCGTCGTCACCGACACGTGGCTCGGGATGCCGCCCGGGCTGGAGAACTGCCGGAACAGCCGCAGCATGCCGGCCTCGTCCTGGGCGACGTCCGGGTAGATCTCGCTGTAGGTGCCCTCCAGATACCCGGCGGCGACCAGCGCCGGGCCGCCGTGGCCGGGCCCGGCGAGATAGATCGACTGCTGACCGGTACGCCGGATCAGCCGCGACACGTGCGCGTAGATCAGCGACAGGCCCGGGCTGGTCCCCCAGTGCCCGAGCAGCCGCGGCTTGATGTGCTCAGGCGCCAGCGGCTCACGCAGCAGAGGATTGCCACCCAGGTAGATCTGGCCGATGGTCAGGTAGTTGTTGGCCCGCCACCAGGCGTCCAGCTGGGCGATCTCCGTGTCGTCCGGAGCGGCGAGGGCGCGCACCAGCTCGTCGTCGCGGGTGCCGGCCTGGTGTTCCGATACGGCGGTCACGGTGTTCCTTCCGTTGACTGCTGACTGGGTCGTTTTTCAATCTAGGGGCGCGGAGATCACCGCGCTCAGAGGACGACGGACGTCGCCGGCGGGACCTTCGGCCCTCGACTCGGCGCGGTCCCGGATGCCGGTGAGCATCTTGCGTTCCATGATCAGGCTGCCCGGCTCGAGCACCACCCGGCTGACCAGCCGCCGGCCCGGCGAGCGGGGCAGGGCGATCCGGTTGCGGCTCACCAGCCGGGTCCCGCCCCGGTCGGCGGCCAGCCCGAAGATCCAGACCCAGCTCCCGTCGGCGGAGCGGAAGGCCAGCGTGCGGGGCCGGTCGCAGATCTCCACCCGCAGGCCCGGCCCGTCCGCACCGAGCGGCAGCACATCACCCACGGCGAGCTGCTGGAACTGCGGCAGGATGCGGTCAGCGCTGTGCATGTCGAGACCGAACAGATTCTCGATCCAGTCGTAGGTGTAGGCGCCGCCACGGTGGCTGCCCATCTGCACCAGCCAGGGCCAGACCGCTT
>NZ_JBEZGQ010000975.1:0-3150 GCF_040650095.1 Actinoplanes sp. NPDC048791
GGCTCCCGCCGGGAGCCCGCCGCTCGCACCGTTGCTAGTTGCCCGAGGCGTAGAGGACCTTGATCTCCGCCGCGGACAGGGCCCGGTCGTACAGGTGCACCTGGTCGACAGTGCCGTCCAGGTAGTCGACCGGGTTGCCGCCGAACTTGCCGCGGCCGATCACCGTGTTGCCGGTCGGGGCCGCCTGCGGCAGGCACGCCCCGGTCCGGCCGGCGAGCTCGCCGTCGACGTAGAGCCGCAGCTCACCGCGCACGGAGTCGCGGACGCCGGTCAGGTGGTACCAGCGGCCGACCTCCGGCTTGACCGGCCCGAGGGCCCGGACGCCCGCGAAGCTCATCGCGAACCGCTGGTCGGCGCCGGAGTACTGCAGGAAGAAGTCGCTGACACTGGCGCCGTCCTGACTGACGATCGTCTGGAACGCGCCGTCGGCCTTGTCGAGCTTCACCCACGCGGAGGCGGTGTAGTCCGACGCCGTGTTCAGCACCGGCGCGCCGGTGTCGACGAACTGGCTGGAGCCGTTGAGCTCGACGCCCTGGCCCTTCTTGGCGTCCACATAGCCGGGGTCACCGACCAGAGTGGCGTCGTGGTCGCCCGCGGCGTCCTCGGCGTTGCCGTCCAGCGGGTAGAACGCGACGCCGGTCAGCCCGGGCGTGCCCGGACCCGGCTGCGGGGTGTCACCCGGGGTGCCGTCGGCCTTGGCGATGATCTCCCGGTTGATCGCGCGGACCTGCCGGAAGTCCATCTTGGCGACCTGCCGGTCGTAGGTCCAGAAGCCGTTGAGCTCGCCTTCGACATCGGTGATCTGGGTGTAGATCGCGGCGCTGATCCCGCACGAGCGCGCCGAGGTGAGCACGGCCCGCTGGTTCTCCACGTACTTGCGGGTCAGGGTGGCCGAGTCCGGCTCCATCTCGTACGCCTGACCGTCGCCGAACCACATGTGGTTGGAGGTCTTCAGCCCGAAACCGCCGTGCTCGCCGTCGATCGACACCCGGTTGTCGTCCGGCGCCGGGGAGGCCGGGCCGAGGTACTGGTGGAAGTCGATGACGTCGCCGCGGCCGGAGTCGCCCTTGGAGTTGCAGCAGTTCACGCCGCTGTGCGCGTTGACCAGCCGGCTCGGGTCCTGCTTCTTGACGTCGTCGGCGATGCGGCCGGTGGCGGTGCGGTCCCACTCGCCCCAGCCCTCGTTGAACGGCACCCAGGCGATCACCGAGGTCCAGCTGCGGTGCTCGCGGACCATCTCGTGCAGCTCGGCCTCGAACTGGTCGCGCCACTCCGGCGGGATCGGTCCGGTGTTGGCCGCCGGCATGTCCTGCCAGACCAGCAGGCCCAGCCTGTCGGCCCAGTAGAACCAGCGGTCGGGCTCGACCTTGATGTGCTTGCGGACGGCGTTGAAGCCCATCTCCTTGTGCTGCTGGAGGTCGAACTTGAGCCCGGCGTCGGTGGGCGCGGTGTTCAGGCCGTCGGGCCAGAAGCCCTGGTCGAGGGTGGCCATGTTGAACAGGATCTTGCCGTTGAGGGCGATCCGCAGCTTGCCGTCGGCGCCCTTCTTGGTGCCGATCGCGCGCATGCCGAAGTACGACTTGACGGTGTCGACGGTCCGGCGCCCGTTCAGCAGCGTGACCTCGAGGTCGTACAGGTACGGGTTGTCGGGCGACCACAGCTTGGCCTTGGGGACGGGCAGGCTCAGCTCCGTACCGGTGGCTCCGGTGACCTTGCCGACCACCTTGCCGCCGGCCTTCGCGACGGCCTGGACCGTCAGTCCCTCACCGCGCACGGTCTCGGCGGTCAGCTTGAGCGCCGAGGCCGCCAGGTCCGGCGTGGTGACCAGCCCGGTGATGCTGGAGTCGGCGACCGGCTCCATCCAGACCGTGCGCCAGATGCCCGAGCTGCCCTGGTAGAAGATGCCGCGGTCGGAGACCCGGCGCTGCTTGCCGATGGGCTGGCCGGTGGCGTCGGTGAGGTCCTCGGCCCAGACGATGAGTTCCTGCGGGCCGGTCCCCTTGAGCGCGGCGGTGACGTCCACGTCGAACTTGTCGTAGCCGCCGCGGTGGGTGGCCACCTCGGTGCCGTTCACCCAGACTTTGGCGTCGTAGTCGACCGCGCCGAAGTGCAGCACCAGCCGCTGTCCCTGCCCGACCTGCCAGCCGGCGGGCACGGTGAACGTGCGGCGGTAGAACATCCGGTCCTCGTGACGCTGGATGCCGGACAGCGCCGACTCGATCGGGTACGGCACCAGCACCCGCTCCCCCAGCTCCTGACCGACCGGCGGGGCCTGGCCGGGCGCCGCCTTGCCGAACTGCCAGACGCCGTTGAGGTTCTGCCACTTGCTGCGGACCAGTTGCGGGCGGGGGTATTCGGGCAGGGCGTTCTGCGGGCCGACCTGGGCGGTCCACGGGGTGGCGATCGGCGGGATGCCCTTGTGC
The DNA here is from genome assembly GCF_040650095.1 of Actinoplanes sp. NPDC048791. Classification (NCBI taxonomy): domain Bacteria; kingdom Bacillati; phylum Actinomycetota; class Actinomycetes; order Micromonosporales; family Micromonosporaceae; genus Actinoplanes; species Actinoplanes sp. NPDC048791. The sequence continues at coordinate 2,424 of NZ_JBEZGQ010000975.1, forward strand.
CACTGCGGTTCGGCGGCTGCGGCGGGGGCGGCGCCGGCGGCACCCGCGGTGCCGATGGCGAGAAGGGTGACGGCGGCGGCGGTGACGGCCCGCCGCGCTGTCCGGGGTGTGGTCATGCGCTGTGGTCCTCTCGGTGGGAAAGAACACGGGCAGCACCGATCCGCACTCGGCCGTCGCGTTCGGACAGACGGCAAGCGCTTGGCGGGACCACCCAGTAGTAAACACAGTTCAACAAGATTGCTCAGAGTCCGTCAAGGCTTGGATGGAAGAAGCTCGATGGTCGTGCCCGCTGGGGCAACCCGTTCAGACTGATGTGCGACGATGCCGCGGTGCCTCAATCGATCTTGGAAGTGATCGCGCTGGACGCCGCGGACGCGCGGGCGGCAGAGACCGGCGGCGCCGACCGGATCGAGCTGGTCGCCGACATGCGCCGGCAGGGCCTCACCCCGCCGGTCGCGACCTTCGCGGCGGTGCGGGCGGCGGTCGACCTCCCGGTCCGGGTCATGCTGCGGGCCGAGGACGGGTACGCGCTGAGCGACCCCGGCGCCCTGGTCGAGGCGGCCACCGGCCTGCGCGCCGCCGGTGCCGACGAATTCGTCCTGGGTTTCCTCGACGCGCGCGCCGCGGTGGACCTGGCCGCCGTCGAGGCGGTGCTCGGCGCCATCGAGGGCTGCCGGTGGACCTTCCACCGCGCGCTGGACCACACCACCGACCGGCCGGCCGCCCG
>NZ_JBEZGQ010000976.1:0-3147 GCF_040650095.1 Actinoplanes sp. NPDC048791
GCCCAGCAGCGGCAGATCCCGCAACGGCAGATCCCGCAGCAGGCCACCCAGCAGCGCCCGGCGCCCGGCTGGCCGGGACAGGGCGGTCCGGCCGGCAAGCGCCCGCCGCCCCCGCCCCGGCGCAAACGCCGCTGGCCCCGCCGACTGGCCATGTTCACGCTGATCAGCGCCATCTGCTGCTGCGGCGTACCGGCCTATCTGGCCTGGCCCGCCGCCCAGCAGTATCCGGTCTCGGCGGCCCTGCCCCAGTCGGTGGCCGACCTGGCTCTGCGCGACGACGGCGCCAGCCGGCGGGCCGTCGAGAAGCTCTCCGAGCAGCTGAACGGCACCAACCTGGTCCAGGGCGACGTCTTCGCCGGTGTCTACGCCGACGGCAACGGCAAGCGGGTGACCATGTTCGGCACGACCGGGCTGCGGCTCACCCCCGAGTCCGACGTCGAGGCCGAGATCACCCACCTGAGCAGTGAATACGCGATCAAGGACATCCAGTCCTACGACCTCGGCGAGACCGGCGTGCACGAGCGCTGCGGCGTCGGCCGCTCCGGTGGCAAGGCTGTCGTCGTGTGTGCCTGGGCCGACCACGGCAGTCTCGCCACCGTGCTGCTGACCAGGCGTTCCGTGGAGGAGAGCGCGGATCTCACGGGTGTCCTGCGGAATGCGGTGCTCACCCGCGGGTAAGAATGCGGCATGACCCGCCGCTGGCTGTTCGCGGACCAGCTCGGCCCGCACTTCCTCGACGACCCCGCCCAGCCGGTGCTGCTGGTGGAGTCCAAGGCGGTGTTCCGGCGCCGGGCGTTCCACCGGCAGAAGGCCCACCTGGTGCTGTCCGCGCTGCGGCACCGCGCGGCCGAGCTCGGTGACCAGGCCGTCTTCGCACGGGCCGAGACCTACGCCGAGGCGGTACGCGACCTCGGCGAACCACTGAGCGTCTGCCACCCGACCTCCCGCGCGGCCCGCGGGCTGGTCCAGCGGCTCGGCGCCGAGCTGCTACCGCCGCGCGGCTTCGTGACCGCTCCGCCGGAGTTCGTCGCCTGGGCCAACGGCCGGCGCGGCCTGCGGATGGAGGACTTCTACCGTGACGCCCGGCGCCGCCTGGGCATCCTCATGGACGGCACCGAGCCGGCCGGCGGCACGTGGAATCTGGACGCGGAGAACCGGGAGCCACCGCCGCGCGGCGTCACCCGGCTCGACGTCGAGGAGCCGCCGGAGATCCGCGAGGACGACATCGACGCGGCCGTCAGGGAGGACCTGGACCGCTGGGAGCGCGACGACGGCATCACTTTCATCGGCCGTGACGGTCCGCGGCTGTTCCCGGCGACCCGCGCCGAGGCGGTCGAGCGGCTGCGGCACTTCGTCGGACACCGGCTGCCGGCGTTCGGGCCGCACGAGGACGCGATGCTGGCCGGGGACCCGTTCCTGGCCCACAGCCGGCTCAGCGCCGCGTTCAACCTGGGCCTGCTGGACCCGCTGGAGGCCGTCGAGCAGGCCGAGGCCGCGTACCGGGCGGGCCGGGCCGGGCTGGCCGGCGTGGAGGGCTTCGTCCGGCAGTTGATCGGCTGGCGCGACTTCGTCTGGCACCTGTACTGGTACTTCGAGCCCGGCTACCGGCGCGCCAACGAGCTCAAGGCGAGCAGGCCGGTGCCGCGCTGGTTCGCCGAGCTGGACGCCGACGCGGTCGAGGCCCGGTGCCTGTCGGACGTGCTGGCCGGAGTCCGTGACCGTGGCTGGGTGCACCACATCCCCCGGCTGATGGTGCTCGGCAACTACGCGATGCAGCGCGGCTGGCGGCCGGGGGCGATGGCGGACTGGTTCCACCGGGCGTTCGTCGACGGCTACGAGTGGGTGATGACCGCCAACGTGGTCGGCATGAGCCAGTACGCCGACGCCGGCCGGATGAGCACCAAGCCGTACGCGGCCGGCGGGGCGTACATCAACCGGATGAGCGACTACTGCGGCGGCTGCCGGTACGACCCGAAGGTGCGCGTGGGTGACGACGCGTGCCCGTACACGGCCGGCTACTGGGCTTTCCTGGACCGCCACGAGGAGCAGCTGGCGAACAACCACCGGATGCGCCGGCCGATGCAGGGCCTGCACCGGCTGACCGACCTGGAGGCACTGGTCGAGCAGGAGCAGGCCCGTGGCTCCCGGGCCCCTTAGGAAGACTGGCGCGGGGGTGCGTACCTGGGCACGTACTCCTGGCCGGTGAGCTTCTGGATCTCGGCCATGACCTCGTCGGTCAGCGCGCGCAGCGCGGTGCGGTCGTCGCTGCGGCCGACCGTGGGGATCGGCGTGCCGAACTTGATCGTGACCTGGCCCTTGCCGGGGCGCGGGAAGCGCTGCCCGATCGGCTGCACCTTGTCCGTGCCGAGCATGCCGACCGGAATGATCGGCACCCCCGCCGCGACGGCGAGCCGGGCCACGCCCGTACGCCCGCGGTAGAGCCGGCCGTCCGGGGAGCGGGTGCCCTCGGGGTAGACCGCGACCATGTCACCGGCCTTGAGCACCGGGATCGCGCCGTCGAAGGCGGTCAGCGCGGCCCGGCCACCGCCGCGCTCGACCTTGATCGCGCCGAGGCCGTGCATCACGAACTTGGTGATGTTGCCGCCGATGCCGCCGCCGCGGAAGTACTCGGCCTTGGCCCAGAACGCTATGTGGCGGGGCACGACGGCGCCGAGGAACAGCTCGTCGGCGACGGACAGGTGGTTGCCGGCGAAGATCGCGCCGCCGGTCTTGGGGATGTTCTCGAGACCTTCGACGTGCGGCCGCCAGCCGAGCGTCATCGCGTGACCGACAGTGACTTTGCCGATCGAGTAGAGCAGCGGCAACGTGTTCCTCCGGGCGGGGACTGCGGGAGATGCGGGGGGCGATGTGAGGTTAACGGAAACAGCCCGGAAAACTCCCGTCGAGCGGCCGCTTCCCGGCTCGGCATTTACCGCGCAATGCGGCAAATGCCGAGCCAGGAGGCAGGACTCACACCGTGCGGGTGACCGACACCGTTACCGTTTCGCCGTCGCCGACCTCACCGCTGAAGCCGGTCGCGGCCTCGTCGAGGGTCAGCGCGGTGGCCAGCGTCTCGGCGGCGACGAAGTCCCGGTGGACGTCGACGGCCGCGGCGACCACTGGCGACGCCGCGATCCGCAGCGCGAT
>NZ_JBEZGQ010000977.1:0-3146 GCF_040650095.1 Actinoplanes sp. NPDC048791
GTTCGAGCAGGCCGACCAGCAGGGCCATCGGCTGGTCCAGCGGGGTCTGCGGCCCGGCGTCGCCGGGCACGCCCCCGATCCGCTGGCCGAAGAGCATCCCGTACCGGCGCCGGTGGCGCAGCGCCCAGTCCCGGTACGCGGCGACGATCAGCCGCAGCCGTACCCGCGGGGTCCGCCGCCCACCCTCGGCCGCCTCGAGCATCGCCGCGGCGAGTTGCTCGTACGACCGGGTTATCAGGTGGGTCAGCAGCGCGTCCCGCGACGGAAAGTAGCGGTACACCGCCGGGGCGGACATCGCCATGCTGCGGGCCAGGGCGGCGATCGACAACGCGTGGACGCCGTCCGCGTCGATGATCGCGAACGAGGTGTCCTCGATCTCCTGCAAGGTCTGCACCCGCAACCGCTCGCGCCTGTTCATCACCTGCGGGTTGTCGGTCATCGTCGCATTGTAACGGGCCGTTGCGGTGCGACGGTCCGTGCGCTACCGGTTGACGCGGCCTGACGCACCGATGCATAGTTACGGCCATTAACTGTGTGACGATGCGTCAGTGAACGAGGGGCCGAGGCCATGATGGGGACGAACACCGCCACCGAGGTGGTGCTGCCGGGCAAGGTCGAGCCCGCCGGCCTGCGACTGGTCGAGCGCGTACTGCCGCCGCCCGGCGCCGGCGAGGCCCTGGTACGGGTCGAGGCCACCGCCGTGTCGTTCGCCGAGAGCGCGATGCGCCGCGGCCGCTACTACGGGCAGCCCGCGTTCCCGTTCGTGCCGGGTTACGACCTCGTCGGCATCGTCGAGCAGGTCGGTCCGGGCGTCGACGGCACCCTCGTCGGCCGGCGGGTCGCCGCGCTGACCAAGACCGGCGCCTGGGCCACGGCCGTCCTGCTGACCGCCGCCGACCTGGTGGAGGTGCCCGACGGAATCGACGCCGACGAGGCGGAGACACTGATCGTCAACGGGCTGACCGCGTACCAGATGCTGCACGGCAGCGCCCGGATCCGGGCCGGGCAGACCGTGCTGGTGCTCGGGGCCAGCGGCGGCGTGGGCACCATCCTGGTGCAGCTGGCCCGGCAGGCCGGCGCCCGGGTGATCGGCACCGCGAGCCCGCGCCACCACGAGGCACTGCGTGCGCTGGGGGTGGAGCCGGTCGACTACCGCGACCCCCACCTGACCGCCCGGATCCGCGAACTGGCCCCCGGCGGCGTGGACGCCGTGTTCGACCACCTCGGCGGCAAGAGCGTCGACCAGTCGTACCGGCTGCTCAACCGCACCGGGACGCTGGTCGCGTACAGCATCGCCAGCAGCCTCGACGACAAGAGTCCGGTGTTGCTGACCTTCATGGCACTGCTGAGCAAACTCGCGTTCTGGAACTACCTGCCGACCGGCCGGCACGCGAGCTTCTACAACGTCTGGGCCGGGGCCGGCAAACCCGGCTCGGCCAAGCGAGAGGCGTTCCGGGCCCGCATCCGTACGGATCTCACCCGGGTCTTCGAGCTGCAACGCGACGGCCAGCTCACCGCACAGATCGCCGCACGCTATCCGCTGTCCGAGGTGGCCGCGGCGGTGGCCCTGTCCGAGTCCGCGAACCGCACCGCCCTCGGCAAGATCATCCTGATCCCGTGAGCGCGGACCCGCGGACACAGCCGGCCGTCGCGCGCTGGGCCGGGCCCGCCCTCGTCGCCGCGGTCCTGGTCGACCTGATCGCCGAGGCGGTCGTCGCGGCCGCCTGGGACGTACGCCCGTACAGCTACGTCGACGACTACGTGAACTTCCTGGGCAGCCGTTTCACCGGCGAGTTCCGCGGCTTCCTCATCTCCTCACCGCTGTGGTGGGTGATGAGCGCGGCCTGGATCGCCTCCGGAGCACTCTTCGCCGCCGCGAGCATCGCCCTCGGTCGCCGGCTCAGCGGATGGCGCCGGCGGACGATCCCGGCGCTCGGCATCGCGCAGGCCGTCGCTCTGATCCTGTTCGCCGTGTTCCCGCTCGGGCCGGCGCGCTTCGACGACGGCACCCTGGTGCTCTACCTGGTGGGGGCGTTCCTGTCGATCATCGCCGGGAACGTCCTGGCCGTGGTCACCGGCCTCTCGGGCTCCCCCGGTGGCTCGCGGTCCTGAGCATCACCGCCGGCGGCATCGGGCTGGCCAACATCCCCCTGACGTACGGCTGGGTGCCCACCGGGCTGGCCGAACGCATCTCCCTCTACAGCGTGCTGCTCTGGGCCCTGACCACCGGCATCGTGCTGATCCGGTCCACCGCGACCCGGCCCGGACCGTCAGGCCTCGGTGGTGGATCCGACCGCGAACGGGTTGAAACCCCAGACCGGTGAGCCGGAACGCGGGACGCTGAAGGCGTACCAGTCGTCGCCGAGCGGTTCGAACACGGCGTCGCCGGCGGTGTCGCCCAGGCGGGGCGCCGGCTGCACGCCGGGTGAGCACCGCACCAGACCCGCGAAGTACGACATGCCGCTGTCCTCGGTCACGTACGTGACGCAGCCGTCATGACTCCATACGGCCGAGAAGCGGTACAGGCCATGGCTTGCCCCGAGCGGTGACGCCGCCAGCTGCGCCAGTCCCGGGCGGTGCCAGGCGAACAGCACCCGGCCGGCGACGCCCGAGCAGGCCACCACCATGGTCACGACGGACACCACCGGCAGGATCAGCCGGATCGGCCAGGACCGGCCGGCCAGCGACGTCAGCCAGCCCACGGCGGCCACCAGCCACAGGACCATGGCCACCCACAACCAGGTCAGGTAGCCGCCCGGCAGGACCACCGCGTACAGCAACGCCACCGCTGCCACCAGGCAGAGGAGGATCGGCCACCAGGTGCGGGCTCTGCTCACGCCGACACGCTACAAAGGCTGGGCCAGCAGGGGCAGCGCGAGCCGGAAACAGGCGCCCGAGCCGGGTGACGTCTCCAGCTCGACGTCGCCGCCGTGGGCCCGGGCGAGCGAACGCGCGATCGACAGTCCGAGCCCGGCGTTGGCGCCGCCCAGGCGGTTCCGCGAGCGGTCGGTGCGGTAGAAGCGGTCGAAGACCCGGCCGGCCTGCTCGGCCCGACCTGGAGATCAAGCCCGGCGAGTTCCTGGTGGTGCTCGGGCCGACCGGCTGCGGTAAGTCGACGCTGCTGCGGCTGCTGGCCGGGTTCGAGG
>NZ_JBEZGQ010000978.1:0-3146 GCF_040650095.1 Actinoplanes sp. NPDC048791
CGATGAACGCAGAGAAGGCGACATAGTCACGCAACGTAGCCCGGCGGTGGCCGGCCTCCACCCGCGCCAGCAGATCCGGCGGCGGGGCCGGTGCCGCGGCGGCATACGTCTCGAGCACTTCGCGCACGTTGACATCGCTCATCGCAGGGCCTCCGACAGGTCGCTGAACTCCGCGGCCCGCAGCTTGTCCAGGCCCCGTTTGGCCTGGCTGCGGATGGTGGCGCCGGACACGCCCAGCGTCGTGGCGATCTCCTGGTCGGTCAGTCGTTCGTAGAACCGCAGGACCAGGACGGCCCGCTGGCGGGGCGGCAGCGTCGCGAGGGCGTTCCAGAGCCGCTCGGCGTCCCCGGCCACGTCGACCTGGGCGAGACCCGGGTCCGGTACGGCCTCGTCGGGAACGTGGGAGGTGAGCCACTCGCGGCGTCTGCGTCGCCACGCGCTGACATGCAGGCGGGCCATCGTGGTACGGACGTAGCCGGTGGGATCGTCGCGCCGCACCACCCGGGCCCAGTGACCACGCAACCTGATCAGGGCGTCCTGGACCAGATCGTCGGCATCGTGGTGATTACCGCTGAGGACGTAGCCGTAGCGGTAGAGGGCGGCCGTGCGGAGGCGGACGAAGTCCGCGAAAGCTTGTTCCTCTGTCATGCGTCCCCTTCCCCACCCCGGACGCTCGAGCGGGCGAAAGTGTTGCACGCCCGCTCCCGGTGAGTCAGCTGTCGGCGGCGGCCGTTTCCTTGGGCCGGGGCGTGAAGAAGCGGACGATGTCCTGCGCCGCGGTGGGGGAGAGCATCATCGCCTGGACCCGTGCGGACATCTCGGCGATCGGCTGCGTCCGGGCGAACATCGCCTCCTCGTACGCCTGGATCGCCGAATCCGGGTCGGCGGCGAGCCGGCCCGCGAGCTCGGCGGCGTCGAGCATGGCCTGGTTGGCGCCCTCGCCGACCGGCGGCATGAGATGCGCGGCATCGCCGATGAGAGTGAGGCCCGGCCGGCCCGCCCAGCGCGTACCCGGGGGCATCGCCTCGATCAGGCGAGGCACCGGCGCGCTGTCGCCGGCCTCGATGAGGGCGGTGAGGCGTGCGTCCCAGTCACCGAAGATCTCCAGCAGAGCACGCTTGCTGCCGTACGTGTCGATCGGGCGATCGCCGGCGGGCAGCGTGATCCCGACCCGCAGACCGCCGTCGCCGAGTCGTTGCGCGGCCAGGATCTGGTTCACGCCGACGCACCACAGGTTTCCCGGGCCGACGAGCTCCGCGAGCTCGGGGTGGCGCCGGTCGACCTCGTTGATGTGCAGCTCCACGAGGGTGGCCACCGGGGACAGCCGCACGTCGGTCAGCAGTGGCCGGACCACTGAGCGCGCGCCGTCCGCGCCGACGAGGATGTCGCAGCCGGTCACCTGACCGCCGGGGAACGTCAGCTCCCAGCCTCCGCCGGGTCGCGGGGCCGCCGCGACGAGCCGGTGCCGCCAGACAACCGTGTCGTCCGGGAGGGAATCGAGCAGGAGATCACGCAGTGCGCCCCGGTCGATCTCGGGACGTCCGGAGAACGAGCCGGGTTGCGGGACGTGGTGGACCAGGATCCGTCCGGCCGGGTCGACGATGCGGTGCTCCTCGCCCTCGGGCCGCGCCTGCGTGCGGAAACTGCCGGCCAGGCCCGCGTCGGCCAGTGCCCGCTGCCCGGACTCGGGGTGCAGGTCGAGCGAGCCGCCCTGCCCGCGCGCGGATCGGCTCGCCTCCCGCTCGTACACCACCGCGTCGAGGCCGTGCCGATGCAGGATCCGGGCCAGGGTCAGCCCGCCCATTCCGCCACCCGCGATCGCGATGCGCATGCCCACGTCCTTACCGTACGCTGTACCTCATGGATACACCGTACGGTAGCGGCCCGGCGCCGGTTTGGGAACGGCCGGAACCTCGGCCCCGGGCGGCGCCGGTGCCGTTGAGCCGCGACAAGATCGCTGCTGTGGCGATCCGGCTCGCCGACGCGCACGGCCTCGACGGCCTGTCGGTGCGCAAGATCGCCACCGAGCTCGGGGTCGGGCCGATGCGCCTCTACGACTACGTGAGCAACCGGTCCGAGCTGCTCGACCTGATGGTCGATGTCGTCTACGCCGGGATCGCCGAGGCCGCCCCGCCCGCCGAGTGGCGTGCCACGGTGCTGGCCGTTGCCCACGCGACCCGGAAGGCCGCCCTGGACCACGAGTGGTTCGCCGACCTGCTCGGGGGAAGGCCGCACCTGGGCCCGCACGCGCTCGCCGTGGGGGAAGCGACCGCGGCGGCGCTGAGCCGGGCCCCCGGCGTGCGAAGCGTCGACGACCTCCAGCGGGCCCTGGGTGCCCTCAACTCGTTCGTCATCGGAGCCGTCCGCCGGGAGGTCACCGAGCGGCGCACCGCCCGGGCCACCGGCACCGATGAGGCGGCCTGGCAGGCCGGCCTCGGCCCCTACCTCACCCGCATGCTGGCGACCGGCCGGTATCCCACCGTCGCCCGGCTCGTCGTCGACGGCGCCCACCTCGATGCCGAGGAGACCTTCGACCACAACCTGACCACGGTCCTGGACGGCATCACCAGCCTCAGAGCGGGCCCCGGTCGACGAAGCTGAAGGTGGTGTCCGTCTCGGCGTCGCCCAGGAACTCCAGGTAGACCTGCGGCTTCTTGGTGCGCCACTGCAGCGTGCCGTGCGCGTCGTTGTAGATCGTGTACGTCGGGCGGCCCTTGTCGTCCTTCTTGCCGGTCTCCGAGATGTTGAACAGCGTCGCCTTCGTGGCCGCGCACTCGGTGGCGACCAGCTCGGCGGAGTCGCCCGGGATCACCTTGGCGCCGAGGCAGGGCGGCTCGCCGTCGGTCGGCTTCTGCGACTGGATCAGGTAGTCGACACCCATCGGGACCAGGGCGAACAGCGAATCCTTGCCGGTGCCGCCGGAGGTCACGACCTCGTCGGGGAAGGGCATGGCGAGGTCGCGGTCGATCTCCACGAAGTGGATCAGGATGCGCCGCTCGCCGGCCAGGATGGTGGCCGGGCCGGCCGGCGTCGGGCTGGGGGAGACCCTCGGCGGGGACGATCCCGGTCCGCCGGCCGGGGAGGCGCCGGCGCCCGGTGACCGCACCGCCTCGTTGTCCGGCGGGGTCGCGATCCAGTGGGTCAGG
>NZ_JBEZGQ010000979.1:0-3140 GCF_040650095.1 Actinoplanes sp. NPDC048791
TCGACGACCCGCCGCGCCGGATGCAGCGGGGTCGCGGCCCGGACCGAGTGGTACGTCGCGGCCAGCGTCACCGCGTCGACGGCCTCGGCCGCCCGCCCGGCGAAGTCCGGGTCGCCCAGCACATCCCACGGGTACGCGTGCCCGCTCACCATCGTGGCCTCCGCTTGGTGTAGCCGGGCTCGAACAGCCGCATGTACGCGGTGTCGTCGCGTTCCCGGATCCCACAGTTCAGATAGTTCTCGTGCAGCCGGGCCAGCGCGTCCGGGTCCAGGCTGACGCCGAGCCCCGGCGCGTCCGGGACGGTGACAGAGCCGTCGGTGAAGCGCAGCGGCTCGGCCACCACGTCTACGCCGAGCTGCCACGGCATGTGCGTGTCCACCGCGTACGTCAGGTTCGGCGTGGCCGCCGCCAGGTGGGTCATCGCGGCCAGGCTGATGCCCAGGTGGCTGTTCGAGTGCATGGACAGCCCGAGCCCCCAGGTGCGGCAGATGGTCGCCAGGTGCGCCGACGCGGTGAGCCCGCCCCAGTAGTGGTGGTCGGCGAGCACGATGCCCACCGAGCCCCGCGCCACCGATTCCGGCAGGTCGGCGAAGCGCACCACGCACATGTTGGTGGCCAGTGGCATCGGGGCGAGCGCGGCGACCTCGGCCATGCCGGCCAGCCCGGCGGTCGGGTCCTCCAGGTACTCCAGCAGGCCGGCGGTCTCCTCGGCGACCTTGACCGAGGTGTCGACGGTCCACGCACAGTTCGGGTCCAGGCGCAGCGGCAGGTCCGGGAAGGCCACGCGCAGTGCGCGGATCGCGTCGATCTCCTGCTCCGGCGGGAAGACACCACCCTTGAGCTTGATCGAGCGGAAGCCGTACCGGTCGATCATGCGCCGGGCCTGGGCGACGATGCCGGCCGGGTCGAGCGCCTCGCCGTACTCGTCGGGCTCCGCGCCGGGGTGCCCGGCCCACTTGTAGAACAGGTACGCCGAGAACGGGACGGTCTCCCGGACCTTGCCACCGAGCAGCGCGTGCACGGGCCGCTCGGTCACCTGCCCCTGAAGGTCGAGCAGGGCCACCTCGAACGGCGAGACGATCCGGGCCAGGGTCTTCTCGGCGCTGGAGCCGCCGGTCAGCCCGTGCCGGTCGGGGGCGTCCACCACCCCGACCGCGGCGGCGATCCGGGCCCGCAGCCCGGCCAGGTCGAAGACATCCAGCCCGGCGAGCGCCCCGGCGGCGCGCTCCAGCAACGCCAGGTGCGGGGCGTCGCCGTAGGTCTCGCCGAGCCCGACCAGCTCGTCACCACAGTGGACCTGCACGATCGCGCGCAGCGCCCAGGGCTGGTGCACCCCGGCGGAATTGAGCAGCGGCGGATCGGGAAAAGCAATGGGCGTGATCGTCACGGCGACGACGGGCAGCGAGGTGGTCATCCCTTTATGGCTCCTGAGGTCAGGCCGCGCATGAACTGTCGTTGCATGGCCAGGAAGGCCAGCACCGAGGGCAGCAGCGCGAGCAGCGCGGCCGCGAGCAGCACCCCGAGGCCCACCTGATCGTCGCTGCGCAGGGTGCGCAGCGCCAGCGGCAGGGTGAACTTCGCCGCGTCGTCGGCGACCAGCAGCGGCAGCATGTACTGGTCCCAGATCATCGTGAAGCCGAAGATGCCGATGACGCCCAGCGCCGGCCGGCACAACGGCAGCACCACCGACCAGAAGATCCGCAGGTCGCCGGCGCCGTCGAGGCGGGCCGCCTCCTCCAGCTCGACGGGGATCTCCTTCATGAACTCGGTCATCACCAGGATGGAGAAGGCCCAGGCCCCGACCGGGATGATCATGCCGGCCAGGGTGCCGATCAGGTTGACGTGCAGCACCGGTACGTCGGCCAGCACCAGCGACAGCGGGATGGCCAGGATCTCCTCGGGCAGCATCAGGGTGGACAGGATCAGCAGCAGGACCAGCTGCATGCCCGGGAAACGCTTGCGGGCCAACGCGTACGCGGCGGAGACGCTCACCAGGATCTGCAGCAGCAGCCCGCCGCCGACCACGATGAACGAGTTCGCCAGGTAGGTCAGCACGTCGCGGTCCACCGCCGCGGCGAAGTTGTCCAGGGTCAGCCCGTGCGGGATGAGCGTCAGCCGGGTCGGGTCGGTGACCGGGGTGAAGGCGCTGACCAGCAGGGCGATCAGCGGCCCGGCGAAGACCGCGACCAGCACCAGGTAGAGCAGCACCCGGGCGGCGAACGCGACCGGGCCCGGTGCGGCGCCCCAGCCCAGCGCGGTGTCCAGCCGGGCACCCACGTTGCGGCGGCTCATCACGCGGCCTCCCGCCGGCGCGAGGCCCGCACAGCGACGGTCAGCACCACCGTGGCCAGCAGCAACAGCACCGAGCCGGCCGAGGCGATGCCCAGCTCGTTGCGTTCCAGCCCGAGTTTGTAGACCAGCGTCATGACCACCTCGGTGGAACCGTTCGGCCCGCCGTTGGTCAGCAGGAAGATCTCGGTGAAGACCCGCAGGCCGCGGATCGCGGCCAGGGTCAGCAGGATGGTCAGCACCGGGCGCAGCGCGGGCACGGTGACATGCCACAGCCGCCGCAGCGGGCCGGCGCCGTCGGCGGCGGCCGCCTCGTAGAGGGCGCGGTCGTCGCCGGCCAGGCCGGCCAGGAAGATCATCATGTCGTACGGTGCCCCGCGCCAGATGCCGACGCCCATGACCGACCACAGGGCCGAGTCGGCGGAGTTGAGGAACTGCGAGGGGCCGGCGCCGAACCAGCCGAGGATGCTGTTGATCGCGCCGTCGCCGACCGGGTAGTAGAGGATGCGCCACAGCTCGGCGACCACCGCCATCGCGGCGACCGTGGGCAGGAAGACGGCCGTGCGGACGAACCACAGGCCCCGCGACGAGCCTTCGAGCAGCAGCGCGAGGACGAAACCGAGCACGAGCGAACCGAGGGTCTGCCCGAGGGCCAGCACCACGGTGTGACCGATGGCCGAGGTGAACGACGGGTCGGTGAGCACGTCGCGGTAGTTGGCCAGGCCGACGAAGCGGTCGCCGAGGTACGGCCGTACCTCGTGGAAGCTCATCTCGACGGCCCGGACCATCGGCACAAACTTGAAGACCGCGAAGAGCAGCAGGGCCGGGGCCAGGAACAGCCAGGCCGGCAG
>NZ_JBEZGQ010000980.1:0-3140 GCF_040650095.1 Actinoplanes sp. NPDC048791
CGGCCACCAGGCTGCGCGCCGGCCGGCCGCCGTACCGGGTCCGGGCGCCGACCGGGGCCCCGCCAGGGCCGAAAGTCACCGGGTCCGTTCCCCGAACGAGGGGTGACGGGCGGGCGTCGGCAGGTTAGCGTCTTGGTGACGAGGGTAAGCGGCCACGACTTACCCGCCACCGGAGCCAAGCCGGCAGCCCGCCTCTTCAGGGGCCCGGCCCGCCGCACCGGAAAGGAGCGTCCTCGTAAGCCGATTCGGTGATTTGCGTGGGTTCGCTCCGTGATCCCGGGCCACACCGAAGCCGGCACACCGCGTCGCAACACGGCGCCCCCGGCACCCCGTCGCAGGGCGCCCGCAAGATCGTAACGTTGGGGGAGGTCACGAGTGGACATTGTCGTCAAGGGCCGCAACGTAGAGGTTCCCGACCACTACCGGGAACATGTCGCAGACAAGCTGTCGAAGGTCGAACGCTACGACCAGAAGCTGATCAGGGTCGACGTGGAGCTCTTCCACGAACGCAATCCCCGGCAGTCGGACAACTGCCAGCGCGTCGAGATCACCGTGGTGACCAGGGGGCCGGTGATCCGCGCCGAAGCGTGTGCCAAGGACTTCTATGCCGCGCTGGACTGCTCTTTCAACAAGCTCGACGGGCGCCTGCGCCGCGCCGCGGACCGTCGCCGCGTGCACCGGGGACGGCACGCGCCGGTATCCGTCGCCGAAGCCACCGCCAAGCTCCCGACCGATCTGCCGAGCCTGACGCCGCAGCCCGAGGAGTCGCCGGTCGCGACCGACCTCATGGAGCACGAGGACAACCAACCCTGGCGCATCGTGCGGGAGAAGGAACACCCCGCCGATCCGATGACCGTCGACGACGCTCTCTTCCAGATGGAGCTCGTCGGCCACGACTTCTATCTGTTCCATGACAAGGAGAGCGGCCGGCCCAGCGTCGTGTACCGGCGCCGAGGGTACGACTACGGCATTCTCAGCCTGGAAGCAACGGCCTGAGCTGAGGAGAAGCCCTCCGGCTGGCGTGCGGTGATCCCGCGCGTCAGCCGTCGAGGCGCACCACGTCCGCCAGCAGATCCTCCGCGAGCAGGGCGTACTGCACGTCGTCGCTGCGCCGGCCGTCGCCGCCCGGCAACCGCGAGCGCAGGTACGCCTCCCGCTTGAAGCCCGCCTTCTCCAGCACCCGCTGCGAGGCCAGATTGGCCGGCAGGGCACCCGCGATCAGCCGGGCGACACCCGTCTCGGCGAACGCCCACAACGACACCAGCTGCGTGGCCCGGGTCGCGAAGCCGCGCCCCCGCCAGCCCCGCAGCATGCTGTAGCCGATCATCGCCTGCCCGGTGCGCGGCTCCTGGTAGTACAACCCGATCTCGCCCGCGCTCCGGCCGGTGGCGGCGTCGGTGATGACCATGTCCGCCCGTTCGCCGGCGAGCCAGTGCGCGGCCGCCCACGCGCACCGCCGGACCACGTCCTCAGCCGTGGGCGCCATCGGCGGCACGGCGGTGGCCACGACCTCCGGCAGGTGGTGCAGCTCGGCGTAGAAGTCGGCGTCGTCGCTGCTCAGTGGGCGTACCGTCACGACGCCGTCGGTCAGCTCGCCGCCCGGCAGGTCGGGCAGCAGCCGCTCGGCCGGTCCCGGCTCGTCGCCGGCCAGCCGGGCGTAGGCCAGCAGATCGTCGCGGCCGCCGTCGCGGTTGGGCAGCACCCCCCGGCGTACGCCCTCCGGCCGGAAGCCGGCCGCCAGCGCGACCCGCTGACTGGGCGCGTTCTCCCGGTGGGTGAGCAGCTCGATCCGGGCCATGCCGGTGTGGAACGCGTGCTCGGTCAGCGTGCGCACCGCCGCCACCGCGACGCCGCGGCCGCGGGCCCACGGGCCGACCCAGTAGCCCACCTCGCACTGACCGCGGTGCGGCACCACCTTGTCCAGGCCGATCCCGCCGAGCAGCCGGTCGGTCAGCGGGTCGGCGATCGCCCAGAGCCCGCCGCCGTCGGCGAACATGCCCGGCGCCACGTCGCGGACGTACTCGCGCGCCTGGGCATGGGTGAACGGCACCGGCAGCGGGGGCATGAAGCGCTGGAGCACCGGATCGGCATAACCGGCCACGAGGTCGTCGACGTCGCGTGGTGCGAGGCCGCGCAGCCGTACGCCGGGCCCCGACAGAGTCGCAACGATCATGGCAAGTCACCTTCCACCAGCGAGCCCACCCAGCAGTCCCGCCGTCCCCGGCCGGTCCGCAGGGCCTGCCGCAACAGACCTTCGACCGTGAAGCCTGCCTTCTCCGCCACCCGCCGCGATGCATCGTTGCCCACCTCGGCGTGCCACTCGATCCGGCTCAGGCCCAGGTCGGCGAAGCCCCAGCGGCAGATCTCGCGCACCGTGGCGCCCGCGTAGCCGCGCCCGCGCGAGCGCGGCCCGACCGCGAAACCGACCTCGCCCACCGCCGGGTCGCCGGGCCGGATCCGCAGATCCACCGAGCCGGCGTACGCGTCCGCGGCGTCGGCGATGGCGAAGACCGCCTCGACACCCCGGGCCCACCGGCGCGGGACGTTGCGATCCACGTGCGTACGGGCGTCCTCCGCCGTGTAGGGCTGCGGCACCCCGAACCAGTGCGCGGTCTCCGGGTCGGAGCGGCACTCGACGATGCCGGGGATGTCGCGGAGCTCGGGCGGGCGCAGGGTGACCACCCCGGCGGACAGTGTCGGATGGGCCCCGGCGAACGTGCGGGCTGAGCGGCGTACCGGATCGGGGACATCTGCGCCCGCGGCCGTGAGGTCGCCGGGAAGCAGGGCCCCCAGCCATTTGTCCGGGCTCCCGGGCCCGGCGCCGGGCTGCTCACCGATCATCGTGAAGCCGAGCCGCAGCGCCGTCAGGCGGGAGGGATGGTTGCCGACCGTGGCCCGCCAGTCGACCCGGGTGAGGCCCAGCCCCGCGCCGAAGGCCCACTGCAACAGGGCCCGGGCGGCCCGCTCGGCGACCCGGCGGCCGCGCGCCCAGGGCGCCGTCCAGTAGCCGAGCCCCGCCGTGCCGGCCTCGCGGTCGATCGCGATGAGCGCCACACTGCCGGCAGGGCGATCGGTGCGCCGGTGCGAGGGCGAACATGCGCGGCTCGTCCGCTTCCGCCTCGGCGGTGTATTCGTCGTCG
>NZ_JBEZGQ010000981.1:0-3104 GCF_040650095.1 Actinoplanes sp. NPDC048791
GGCGACCAGGACGAACTGGGCCGCGCTGGACCACGACAGCGCGGCCGGCCGGTGGGCGATCCCGCGCCCGGCGACCAGGTCCGTTGCAGCTCGGTAGCCATCGGCCGGGTTGGCGAAGGGACCGAGATGTCTGACCGAACCAACCTGCGTGACGGCATCCCGGGCAAGAACCTTGATCAGCCGCCGCCGCGTCGTGACCGGCGCCGCGGCCACCCGCACCACCAATTCCTACGTCGCGGCGGACGCCGAGCTGCACCTGCTGCGCCGCGCCACCTACGGACCCACCGCGGCCTCGGTCGCCGAGATCCGCCGGCTCGGCGCGGCGGCCTGGCTCGACCGCCAGCTCGACCCGGCGACCATCGCCGACCCGGCCTGCGACGCGCTGCTGACCCGCTTCCCGCTCATCCAGCTCTCGATCGACGAGCTGCGGGCCCGGGTCGGCACCGGCGCCATGCGGTACGGCTGGGACACGATGCTGCAGCTCGGCTTCGCGGCCACCAGCCGGGCCATCTGGAGCGAACGGCAGCTCTTCGAGATGATGGTCGACTTCTGGTCCAACCACCTCAACGTCACCAACCCGTCCGCCGACGTCTGGGACAACCGGCACGACTACGACCGGACCGTGATCCGGCCGTACGCGCTGGGCCGCTTCGCCGACCTGCTGAAGGCTTCGGCCCGGCACCCGGCGATGCTCACGTACCTGGACAACCGCTTCTCCACCAAGACCGCGCCGAACGAGAACTACGGCCGCGAGCTGCTGGAACTGCACACGGTCGGACTGGGCTACACGGAGTCCGACGTCAAGAACGCCGCCCGGCTGCTGACCGGGCTGACCGTCGACTGGGACACCGGCAACTACAAGTACAGCGCCAACGCGCACGCCACCGGCCCGGTCAAAGTGATCGACTTCCGGCACGCCAACACCACCGCGGCCGGGGGTGAGGCGGCAGCCCTGGCCCTGCTCGACTACCTGGCCCTGCACCCGGCCACCGCCGAGCAGATCGCCACCAAGCTCTGCGTACGCTTCGTCGCCGACAACCCGCCGGCCAAGCTGGTGGACAGGCTCGTGCAGGTCTACCTCGACCACAAGTCCGCGATCGTCCCGGTGCTGCGGGCCCTGTTCTCCTCCGCGGAGTTCAAGGCGTCCGTGGGGGCGAAGGTGCGCACGCCGTACGAGGACATCGTCGCGACGGTGCGCGCGGTCGGCTACGGCCCGGACGCCGGCGGCACCGCGGGCATCGAGTCGCTCTACTGGCTGATCGGCTCGCTGGGCCAGGCGCCGATGTCCTGGGCGCCCCCGAACGGCTACCCCGATGTGGCCTCGGCGTGGACCTCCCCCGGCGGCATGCTGGCCCGGTGGAACGCCCACCTGCACATCGTCGCGGGCTACCGGCCCAAGGAGTTCCAGCGGCCGGCCGACCTGGCCAAGGACCTCGTCGGTGCGCTGCCCGCGACCTACGGCGAGCTGATCGACGCGCTGGCCCGGCGGCTGTTCGGCCGCACCTTGCCGGCCGCCGACACGACGGCGCTGGCCGGCTTCTTCGGCAAGACCCCGGCCGCCACGCTGAAACCCTGATGCTGAACTCTCCCTACTTCGCGGTGAGGTGACGACGATGACCGGACCGAACTGTGGCTGCGCGGACGACCAGCGCACCACCCTGACCCGCCGCGGCGTGCTCGGCAAGGCGCTGGCCGCCGGAGCCGCCGGGGCGTTCGCCGGACTGGCCGGCGACCAGCTCTCCACCCAGCTGGCCTTCGCCGCCGGCAAGTACGCCGGGGACACCCTGGTGCTGCTGTCGCTGCGGGGCGGCTTCGACGGCCTGTCGGCGATCGTGCCGGCCGGCGACCCGGCGTACTACGCGGCCCGGCCGGACATCGCCGTGCCGAAGGCCAAGCTGATCGGCGGCGACACCCGGTTCGGCCTGCACCCGGCGCTCAAGCCGCTGCTGCCGTTCTGGAAGGCCGGCACGTTCGGCGCGGTCCACGCCGTCGGCCAGCCCGAACCGAACCGCTCGCACTTCTCCGCGATGGAGGAACTGGAACGGGCCGCGCCGGGCACCTCGGTGCGCACCGGCTGGCTGGACCGGATGCTGGGCGGCCTGGGCGCGACCAGCCCGTTCCACGGCGTCTCGGTGGGCAGCATGATGCCGTCCCGGGCGCTGGCCGGGCCGGTCCCCGCCCTGGGCATGAAGTCCATCAACGACTTCTCGATGTACGGAGACCAGGAGGGCCAGCCGATGGCGGCCACCCTGAAGACCCTCTACGCCGGGGCCCCGGCCCTGCTGGGTCAGCCGGCCGGACAGGTGATGAGCTCGCTGGCGACCACGAAGACACTGGCGGCCAAGGCGTACCAGCCGGCCAACGGCGCGGTCTACCCCGACGACACGCTGGGCCGGGCGCTGAAGGACGTGGCCCGGCTGATCAAGGGCAAGGCGGGGCTGATGGCGGCCTGCGTCGACTCCGGCGACTGGGACCTCCACGAGAACCTCGGTGCGGCCGTACCCGGCAAGCGGATGCACGACAAGCTGGCCCAGCTCGCGGCGGCCCTCGCTGCCTTCGCCACCGACCTCGGCACGACCGGCATGAAGCGGGTCACCGTGGTGACGGTCAGCGAGTTCGGCCGGCGGGTCCGCCAGAACGGCTCCAACGGGGTCGACCACGGCTACGGCAACGCGATGATGCTGCTCGGCGGCGGCGTCGTGGGCGGCAAGGTGCACGGGCGGTGGCCCGGCCTGGCGGACCGCTACCTGGTCGACGGCGACCTCGCGGTCACCACCGACTACCGCGCGGTCATCGGCGAGGTGCTGCACAAGCGCTGCGGGCTGGCCAACACCCGCTCGGTCTTCCCGAACGTCCGCAGCACGACGTCGGGGGTCTTCCGGAACCGGTGAGCCTGCTCAGAGGGCGGCGGCGATGGCCAGCAGCAGCGCCGAGACGCCGGCCGCCAGCACGGCGATCCGGAGCACCGCCGGGTCGCTGAGAATCATGATCGCCACCCGCGCGCCGGTCTCCCGCCGCGCGTAACTGTTGTCCACCATCGCCCGCTCCTCGCCTCGGCGGCTCCGTGCGCCGCGATGAGACGACTATCCCGGCCGGGCGACCCC